>JAJYBO010000072.1 GCA_021778975.1 Deltaproteobacteria bacterium | reverse complement strand
GAATGACCCCAAAGCACAGGTGGCGGCTATCGGTCTGGCCGGCGAGAACCGGGTTTTCACGGCGTCTATCGAGCAGTCCCGATCGAGCGCCAGCCGACTTGGCGGCGGCGCCGTCATGGGGGACAAGATGCTCAAGGCGGTTGCCGTCCGAGGCACCAAAGACGTCAATTTGGCCCGGGGGGCTGAATTCATGGAGCATCTGAAAGAAGTTACGGCCTACATCAATTATCGCAATGCCAATCCGATCAAAGATGTCATGACGATCCTTTCCGGCATTGGGTCTCCTCAGGAGATGGTGCATACCGATGAAAAATGGCACACGGAAAATTTCGCCTGGGGAAATGCGCGAGTCCGGAGAAGGGATTTCTGGAATAAAACGAATGAAGAAAACTGGACGACGACACAACAGGGGGCGATCCAGCGCTTCATCAGTTGCATGAACTGCCCGCAGCATTGCGGCGCACTGGTCTCTCACCAGGAAGGCCCGCGATACATGATGAAGTGCTTCGGAAAACTGACCTATTCAATGGCGGCTTATGTGGATGATCTGGGGTTTAATTTCAGGATACTGCAAAAGGCGACGGAGTACGGTGTGGATTCTTTCTCGACACCGCAGATACTGGCCTTCGCCGTGGAACTTTATGAGGCTGGTATTCTGACGGATAAGGATTTCGCCGGAACCTCCACCTATGAGGCCTGCCCGTCCGACAAAGAAGGCCGATTTTTCTGGCTGCTGGACCGGGTGGTGCGGCGGGAAGGCATCGGCGATGTCCTTGCGGACGGCGTGTATTATGCGGCGCGGAAAATCGGCAACGGCGCAGAGGCCTTCGACCACAATACCGTCAAGAAACACGAGCAATTGCCGTTGAAACTGGGGATGATGGATCCTCTGTATTACCTGATGTATTCCACCAACGAAAAAATCAGCATCACCCAGATCGAGGGGCAGTGGCCCCAGACGCCATTTCCCACGAAAGAGCAGCGCGAGGAATTTGTCAGAGATTGGCCGCAATTGCCTGATGAACACTTCAAGCAATATCTGCTAGACTGGGAGCTGCGCGGTGAACACGCCAATCCGTTTTATCCGACGCCGGATATCGCCGCCAAGATTGTGGACTGGATGGAGATGCTCCATAACATTGATGACGCTGTTTGTATCTGCGCCGGAATGTCGTCGTTTTGTCTCAAACCGCCCTATCATATCCACAATTATCCAAAGCTGATTTCAGCGGCGACCGGGCTGGATCTGGATGAAGAAAAGCTCAAGAAACTCGTCAACAGAAGCCGAAACCTGCACAGAGCGTTCAATAACATGAGAGGCATGACGCGGGCCGATGAAAAGCCGCCGCTGGATCACTGGAAACATCGCTTTCCCGAACAGGAGGAATTGCTTTTGTCCACTTATTACAAATATAAGGGATGGAATATGGACGGGGTTCCGACACGCGAAAGGCTGGAAGAGCTGGATCTGGGGTATGTCGCCGACGAGCTTGAAAAAAGGGGGATTCTGAAACATGGCCAAAATTAAGAAAAAAATAAAGTCCATCAGGATTGATGCGGACAAGTGCAATGGATGCCGGGGGTGCGAGATCATCTGCTCGGCCTATCATTCCAATCCCAGGTACAGCAGCAACAATCCGGCCAGATCTCGTATTCAGATTATAACGAACCGGCTCGAAAACAAATGGCTCCCGGTGTTCGCCGGTGAGTACGCACCCGCTGAATGTATGGGCCGGGATAAATATGTGATAGACGGAAAGGAATATTCCGAGTGTGATTTCTGCAGGGCGGTCTGTCCGTCCCGTGACTTGTTCAAAGAACCCGATTCCGGTCTGCCGCTCAAATGCGACATGTGTGAAGGCGAGGAAAGGCCGCTTTGTGTTCAGTGGTGCCTCAATGACGTCCTCATCTATGAAGAAAGGGAAGAAGAGGTCGAGGAAGCGGTGCGGATGGATGACATGGAGATCGGTCTGACCGCCATTGTGGACAGGTTTGGATTGGATAAGGTGATGGATGCCGTCGCCCGCATGTCCCGGAAAGACTGAATTTTACGCCAAACAAAGGGGATGAATAGATACCGTGGAAACTGTAACTCCCTTCATAGAGGTCATTGATGAAATCAAGCAGGCCGGCGGAGAAGTTTTCAAACTCTGCTACCAGTGCGGAAAATGCGATACGGTCTGTCCGTGGAACAGGGTCCGAGCCTTCAGTATGCGCAGGGTGATCCGGGAAGCCGCCTTTGGTTTGACAGAAATCGAAGGAGAGGATATCTGGCGATGTACGACCTGCGGCAGATGCCCTCAGCGGTGTCCCCGCGGGGTCAAACAGATTGATCTCGGGATGGCGCTGCGTCGGGTTGCCACCAATTACGATGTGTTTCCGGCATCGGTCCGCCCTGCCCGGACCGCCAGGGCCAGCCTCATTTCCGAAGGTAATCCCCTGCAGTTCGAGCGTAAAAAGCGAGGGGATTGGGCTATAGACCATGCCGTCAAACCGTTTGCCGAGGGAATGGAGATATTATATTTTGCCGGCTGTTATCTCAGCTTCGATCCCAGGATGAAAAAAGTCGCCGCAGCGACAGTTTCGATCCTGAAAAAAGCCGGAGTGGATTTTGGCATTCTGGGCGCCGATGAAAACTGCTGCGGGGAGAGTATCCGGAAAACGGGCAGCGAAGATGTGTTCAAAAATTTGGCGCGGGAAAACATCAAAACCTTTATCTCCAGAGGGGTCAAGAGAATTCTAGTTTCTTCCCCTCACTGCTACCACACGTTTAAAAACGAGTATCCAGAATTCATGGTGAATTTCCAGATCGTTCATATTTCACAATACTTACGTGAGTTGATGGATCAGGGAAGACTTGTGGTCTCCAAATCCTGTACGAAGAAGATCACATATCACGATCCCTGTTATCTGGGGCGACACAACGGAATTTACGATGACCCCCGGGATGTTTTGAAAAGAATTCCTGGTCTGGAACTGATCGAGATGCCGGATTTCGGGGAGGACAGCCTCTGCTGTGGCGGCGGCGGCGGACGGATATGGATGGATACGCCTAAAAGCGAACGATTCTCGGACCTGAGATTGATGCAGGCCAGGGAAGTCGGAGCTGAAGTGCTGACAACCGCCTGCCCGTATTGCATTACCAATTTCGAAGAAAGCCGGTTGAACCTGGAATATGGGGATGTTCTCGAGGTCAAAGACATCACGGAAATCGTCCAGGAAGTTATTTAGCGGTGAAGAAGGTCTGACGGACCGGAACGCAGCGACGCCAACAACAGTGCAAGGGAGCGAAAAATGGAAAAAGAAGTGTTGCCGATAAACGAAATACAGCAGATATGCCGATCTTCGGCAGGCGGAAATTTTGGCGACATCATGGTTGTCGGGGGAGGCATCAGCGGCATTCAGGCATCTCTGGACCTGGCCACAGCCGGTTTCAGGGTTTATCTGGTGGACAAGGCGCCGAGCATCGGAGGCCATATGGCCCAACTGGACAAGACCTTCCCGACCAACGACTGCTCCATGTGAATTCTTTCACCCAAACTGGTCGAGGTCGGCCGGCATCCCAATATTGAAATTTTGTCTTATACGGAAGTGGACAGCGTGTCGGGTTCATCAGGCGATTTCAGCGTAACCCTGAGGGAAAAACCCCGATATATCATCGAGAGCAAATGCACGGGTTGCACCAGTTGCGTGGAATATTGTCCGGTGGGGTATCCGGATCCGTTCAATCAGAATATTTCGAAGAACAAAGCCGTTCATGTGTATTTCGCTCAGGCGATTCCGCTGATTACCTATATTGATGAAAGCTGTTTGTATCTCAAGGAAAAGAAATGTCTGATCTGCGAAAGCATCTGCAAAGCGGACGCCATTGATTTCAGACAGGTCCCGGAAAAACTGGAAATCCGCGTGGGGGCGATCGTTCTGGCGCTGGGGGTGGAGCCGTTCGACCCCAGGGTGAGGACGGAATACCGCTACGGTGAGTTTGCAAACGTGGTTACCAGTATGGACTATGAACGGCTGCTCTGCGCGACCGGCCCGTATCAGGGGGAAATCCTTCGATCCTCAGACTTGAAGCATCCGCATAAGATCGCCTGGATTCAATGTGTCGGCTCTCGTCAGGTAATCGCCGGCGGGCACAGCTATTGTTCGTCCGTATGCTGCACCTACGCCCAGAAACAGGTGATTTTGACCAAAGATCACGATGCCAGCGCCGAATGCACGATATTCCATAACGATGTGCGTTCTCATGGCAAGGATTTCGAACGGTATTTTCAGAGAACCGAACAGCTTCCCGGAGTCCGCTTTATCCGGAGCTATACCTCGATTGTGAGGGAAAACCCGGACTCGAAAAATGTTACGGTGCGCTACGCCATCCCGGACGATGGCGTCAAAGAAGAAGAATTCGACATGGTGGTGTTGTCCGTCGGACTGAGCCCTCCGGTGAATTATCGCGAACTTGCTGGAATATTCGGCATCGAACTCAATGCGCATGGTTTCAGCAAGACCGGGCTTATCAACCCCATGGCGACGAGTCGCCCAGGAATTTTTGTCAGCGGTGGTTTCCAGGGGCCGGTGGATATTCCCGAATCGGTCTTTTCGGCCAGCGGGGCGGGCGCCCAGTGCGGCGAGCTTTTGGATTACCGGCGCGGCAAACTGGCCAGGGCAAGAGTATATCCGCAGGAAAAGGATGTTTCTCAGGAAGCGCCGCGGGTTGGTGTCTTTGTGTGTCATTGCGGGGCCAATATCGGAAGAATCGTGGATGTGCCGTCCACGGTCGCATATGCGCTGACCCTGCCGCATGTAGTGTATGCGCAGGAGCAGCTTTTTTCATGCGCTACGAATTCCGCCAAGCAGATCACGGATATGACCCGGGAAAAAGGTCTGAACCGTGTGGTCGTAGCCGCCTGCTCTCCCCGAACACTGGAGCCGCTGTTCCGGGATACACTGCGGGAGGCTGGAATCAATCAGTACTATTACGAAATGGCGAATATTCGGGAACATTGTTCATGGGTTCATTCCAGAGAAAAGGAAGCGGCTACGCGAAAGGCGAAGGATATCGTCCGAATGGCGGTGGCGCGCGCCTGCCACCTGCAACCGTTGCAGGAATTCGATCTGCCGGTGGACAGGCGGGCGCTGGTGGTTGGCGGCGGAGTTGCCGGTATGACCTGTGCGCTTTCCATCGTCAGTCAGGGACATGAAGTTTATCTCTTGGAAAAGGCGGCGGAATTGGGAGGAATGGCCCGAAAGCTCCATTCCACGCTGGAAGGTCTGGATGTCCAGGGCTATGTGCAGGAACTGGCGCAAAAAGTTTACCGGCATCCCCAAATACATGTTTATGCACGCGCTGCAATCACGAAGGCGACCGGTTATATCGGAAATTTTGTGACCCGTGTGCAATCCGAAGGCAGGGATATCGAGATCAGGCATGGGGCGACCGTTATCGCGGTTGGCGCCGATGTCCACCGTCCCACGGAGTATCTTTACGGAGAAGATGACAGGGTCATAACCCACCTGGAGCTGGAGGGGAAAATCGCTGCGGGAGATGAAACGGTGACGGGCGCAGAGAGTCTGGTGATGATCCAGTGTGTCGGCTGCCGCAATGAAGACCGAAATTACTGTAGCCGAATCTGCTGCACCCACGCAATCAAGAACGCTCTGAAACTGAAAGCGCTGAATCCGACGATGTACATTTATATCCTCTTCAGGGACATGAGGACTTACGGATACAGTGAGGATTACTACCGCGAAGCGGCGGACAGGGAAGTCCGGTTTATCCGCTATGACCCGCCGGAGAATACACCGAGGGTGGAAGCCGCCAAAGAAGGCGGTAAATCGGTACTCAAGGTCACTGTGATGGATCCGGTGCTGGGGCGGGAACTGGAGATCACTGCGGACATCGTCTCCCTGGCGGCGGCCATTGTTCCGGCGGCGGATACGCAGGAAATCGCCGGACTGTTCAAGGTCACCCTGAGCCCGGATGGTTTTTTCAAGGAAGCCCATGTGAAACTGAGACCCGTCGAGTTTGGTGCGGACGGTGTATATCTTTGTGGTATGGCCCATTATCCCAAGCACATCACCGAAACGATCAATCAAGCATACGGAGCCGCCGGTCGGGTTTTGACATTGTTATCGCGAGATACGGTTACAGCTTCAGGCTCTGTTTGCGAGGTGATGGAAAAAAAGTGCATGGGATGCGGCGCCTGCATGACGGCCTGTCTCTACGGCGCCGTTGAGCTTCGGGAGACGCGGCAGGGTAAAAAAGCCGTTGTCAACCCGGTTCTCTGTAAGGGAGACGGTCTGTGTAACGCCAAATGTCCGACCGGCGCTATTTTCCTAAAGCATTTTACGGATGACGAGATGTTGAGCCAGATTGATGCGGCAAAGGATCACGAAGTCGTCATTAATGGAGGTGAGAGCGAATGAGTGCGGAACTCAAATTTAAACCGAGAATACTGGGTTTTGTTTGCCATTGGTGAACGTACGGCGCTGCTGACCTGGCTGGAGTTTCCAGACTGCAATATTCAAGTGAAATCAGATTGATTCGCGTCATGTGTTCCGGCAGGGTTGATCTGGAATTTGTTCTCAGGGCATTTTCGAACGGAATTGACGGGGTGTTTATCGGCGGATGCCGGCTGAATGAATGTAATTATGTAACGCATGGCAATTATCACGCACTCAACATGACGCTTTTGTGCCGGAAAATCATGGAACGTCTGGGCCTGGATCCGGCGAGATTGCGGATCGAGTTTATGTCCGGAAGCGAAGGAAATGTCTTTGTCGAGGTTGTGGATGATTTTATCCGTCAGATCAAGGGACTGGGGTCCCTGGGAAGTGAATCGGGTGTTAACAGCAACACGTTGAAATCCAGATTGGTGGAAGTTCGAAAGCTGATCCCCTACATCAAGGTGATGAAGAACGAGAAGCTGGCGACGCGCCTGACAGATCCGAACGCATATACCGATTTTTACACCCGCGAAGAGATTGATGAGTTGCTGGACAAGGTTGTCTCATACTACATTGATCCGGAAAAGTGTCAGGCGTGCATGATTTGTCAGAGAAGATGTCCGGCGGAAGCCATTGACGGGGGAAAGAACCGGATCCATTTCATCAATCAGGACAAGTGTATCAAATGCGGCGCCTGTGTCGAGGCCTGTCCCCCGCGTTTTGGTGCGGCAACGAAAATTTCAGACCGTCCGGTCCCGCCGCCGGTCTCCGAAAAAGAAAGAATGCTCAGCAGAAATACCAAAGAGAAATGAGCGCTTTCCTGACATCCGGGGGAATTCGAAATACGGATTCAGTAGAGTGTCTTTGAACGGAATGTTAAACAAAGAGTGGTTGTTCGGCTGGTCCGGAGTTGACCCGGAATATGGCCGGATTCAAGCAATATCAAATATCAGGAGGACAACGTGAAGATTCTGACAACTGTGAAAAAAGTCGTTGACGTGGAATTGAACATGCGGGTGAAGGATGGGGCCATTGTTCAGGAAGGAATGCAGTATGTCATGAATGCGTGGGATGAAAACGCGGTGGAGACCTCCATCCAGTTGAAAGAAAACCACCATGCGGAAACCACCATGGTGAGTATTGGTGGGGGTGAAGACACAGTGAAGATTATCCGCAGGGGATTTGCCATGGGGATCAAGAACGCTATTCAGATTGAAGACGCCGCACTGGACGGTGCGGATTCTTTTATGTACGCCAAAGTACTGCAAAAGGTTTACGAAAAAGGGGTCTATGATCTGGTCATCACCGGCAAACAGGCTCAGGATACGGACAGCGGTCAGACGGGTATCATTCTGGCGGAATATCTGGGATTGCCTTGTGTCAGCAATGTCATCGCCATCGAAGTGGTGGATGACACGCACATTAAAGCATCCCGACTGGGAGACGGTGGAACGGAAATTGTTGAACTGACGCTGCCAGCCGTGGTGACAGTGGATGTGGCCATCAATGTACCGCGGTTGCCGCAAACACGCGGCATCATGATGGCAAAGAAAATGCCTATTGACGTCATGGACCTGGCGGCGCTTGGTACTTCGACGGAAGAAATCAGAAGTGTCGGGCCAAAATCGAAGATCGTTGAATTCATTGCACCGGAAGCGCGCAAGAGCGGCCGAAAATTCGAAGGAGACGCCGCTGCGATCACTGCTCAGGTGGTTGGTCTCCTGGCCAGTGAAACGAAGGTGCTGTAACGCGCCATGTCATTAATGGAGAAGATCGGATACAAACCGCATTCATGTGAGGAAATAACATCATGACCAAAGTACTCGTCATTGCAGATATCAAACAGGGCGTGCTGAAAAGCAGCACGGCGCAACTTCTGTCAAAAGCCAAAGCGATCGGAGCGGAGGCCGCCGTGGTAGCGATGGGCGACAATATCGGATCGCTGGTCCCCGATCTGGCAAAAGCCGGTTCCAGCACGCAGTATATTGCCGATGATCCCGGACTGAAGCTGTTTTCAGCCGGCCCCTTCGCATCCTGTGTTGTGAACGCAGCCAAACAGTTTGGCGCGGACTTGATCTGGTTTGGGTTTTCCGAAAGCGGCAAGGCGGTTGCGCCGCGGGTCGCGGCGCAACTGAACGCTGCGTGTGCGACCGATATTACGGATGTGAAGCTTCAGGACGGCGGCATTGAAGTGATCCGTCCGGCAATCACCAATAAAGTACTCCAGCGTGTCGCAGTTCCTGGCGGGCAGCTCGTGGCGGTTGTCAGGGCTGGCGCTTTCGAGGCGACCGAAGACGTTACTGGAAGCGAGAACATGGTGAAACTGCCCCCGCCGGCGGCCGACCTCAAGGCCGTTATCCGCCAGATTGTATCTGAAGAAAGCGGTGAAATTGATCTGGGTGACGCCGGTGTGGTCGTATCGGTGGGCCGCGGGGTCAGGGATCAGGCCGGTATTGACCTTGTGAAAGGTCTGGCCGATGATTTGAAAGCCGGTCTTGGCTCTACGCGCGCCATGGTGGATGCCGGTTTGATGCCTCATTACAAACAGGTTGGTCAGACCGGAAAAATCGTGGCGCCTTCTCTCTATATGGCCATCGGTATTTCCGGAGCCATCCAGCATCTGGCGGGGATGAAAGGCTCGAAAGTGATTCTGGCCGTCAATAAGGATCCCGAAGCGCCGATATTCAACGCGGCCGATTATGGAATTGTCGGAGATTTGTTCGAGGTGGTGCCGATTCTCCGACAGGAAATCAAGAAATTGAGAGGTTGATTTGAATTGCATCAACATCCGGCATTCACCGGACACCAGGATAATATCGCTATAAAATGAGGAATTTATGAATCCCCTGTTGATGTTTATCGTCATTGTCGTTGCACTGGGTGTTTTCATCTCCACGATGATCCAGAAAATTCAGTTGCTGGCGGCGCTCGAACCGGCGCATCGCACCGATCATCTTCCGGAGCGTCTCAAACACATGATCATTCTGGCCATTGGTCAGAAGCGCCTGATCGGAAGGGAAAAAGAGCGAAGTTCCGGGCTGATGCACGCATTCATCTTCTGGGGATTCTGTATTCTATTGATTCGCAGCATTACCCTTTACGGCGAGGGATTTCAGCGAGGATTCGAGCTTCCGTTTCTGGGAGAAGGACATCTGGCGGGATATGTCTATGTCGCCATGAAAGACCTGATGGAAGGGATCGTTCTGGCGATGATTCTGTGGGCCATTTATCGTCGCGCCATTATGAAGCCCAAACGCCTGCACAACACCTTTGAAGCTTATCTGGTTTTAGTGCTGATCGGGATTCTGATGGTTTCGGATCTTCTGCTGGACGGTGCGCGGCATAACCTGGTGCTGTTATTCAATACCCCTGAAAAAATTCATTATCTGAAAAGTCAGGTATATGGTTCAGAGTTTATGTGGACGCCGGTATCGGCGGTTGCCGCCGGACTGATTTCGGGGCTGAGCCTGCAGGCCACGACGGCGATTATGATCGCCATGTTCTGGACTCATATCTGCGCCCAGTTGATATTTTTGAATATTCTGCCAACTGGCAAGCATTTTCATGTGATTACCGCGCTGCCCAATGTCTTTTTTAAGAGCCTGGGCTATCCTCACGAAAAGCCCAGATTGCTGGATCTGGAAAATGAGACTGCCTGGGAGGAAGAATCCCTGGGAATCAACCACATCCACCAGCTTAACTGGAAACAGGGCCTGGATCTTTACACCTGCACCGAATGCGGACGGTGCAAAGATGTCTGTCCGGCTTATGTGACGGAGAAACCGCTGAATCTGCATGATTTCAACGACAATCTTAAAAAAGAGCTGTTTGAGAACACGGGCCATATCATCAAAAGGGCGCGGCTGACCACCGTCATTCGGCGGTGTGAAAATGCCGAAGAAATCGAAAAACTCAAAGAGGAACGCGCCGGCCTTGACAGTAAGAAACGGCTGATCGGTGATGTTATTGCGGAAGACACGCTCTGGGCCTGTACAACCTGCCGCGCCTGCGAAGAAATCTGCCCGGTGACCATCGAGCATGTGCCCAGAATCATCGCCATGCGGCAGGGGCAGACCCTGATAGCGGAAACGTATCCCAGTGAGCTGAATATCGCTCTCAAGGGGCTTGAGTACAACGGTAATCCGTGGGGCATCGGCTATGATAAACGCGCCGACTGGGCCAAAGGACTGGGCGTCAACACCATGGCGGAGGATTCGGATGTTGATTATCTCTTCTGGGTCGGATGCGCCGGCGCCTTCGATGACCGGGCCAAAAAAGTTTCGATGAGCATCGTCAAAATTCTGCAAATGGCGGGCGTCCGATTTTCGATTCTGGGCGTAGAGGAAAAATGTACGGGAGATTTTGCCAGACGGGTGGGCAATGAAATGCTGTTTCAGACAATGGCGCGGGAAAACATCGAAACCCTGAACAATTACAAGGTCAAGAAAATCCTTACAGCCTGTCCGCATTGTCTGAATGCGCTCAAGCACGATTATCCGCAGCTTGGCGGCAATTATGAGGTCATTCATCATTCCGAGTTCATCCACCGGCTTATTGAGGAGGGAAAGATCAGATTGAGGCCGTCTCCGGCGGGGATGCTGACCTATCACGATCCCTGCTATCTGGGACGTTACAACAACGTTTATGACGCCCCGAGAGCGGTTTTGCGGTCTGTGGTCGGGAACGGTGGATTCAGGGAACTGGGGCGGCAAGGCCGTGAAAGCTTTTGTTGCGGCGCCGGCGGTGGACGGATGTGGATGGAAGAGAATATCGGCAAACGAATCAACGTGGAGCGTGCGGAAGAAATTGTCAATCTTGAGGTGTCCGGTGTTGCGGTGGGATGTCCTTTCTGCCTGACCATGATCGAAGACGGCATGAAAACGCTGGGTAAGGAAGAGAAAATCAGGACGCTGGATATTGCTGAACTTGTCGAAAGATACATGGCGCGAAGCGGGAACAACGAACAATTAACTGGTAAGTCAAAAGGAGAACACCAATGAGCGATTTAAACTGGTTGCCACGCGAAGATGGCGTGAAGAACCATTATCTGTGGGACAAGGAGCATTTTTCAA
>JAJYBO010000071.1 GCA_021778975.1 Deltaproteobacteria bacterium | reverse complement strand
CTGTGTACCCTTGGGTATCTTCAATGTTTTTTGGCCGTTAAGCGTTGGGACAGATATCTCGTCTCCCAGGGTCGCCTGAATGAAAGATACGGGTATCGAGCATGTGATATCCAGATTGTCGCGCTGGAAAAAATCATGGGGTTCTACATGAATGAATACATACAGGTCACCCGGAGGCCCATTGAAGGAACCCGCTTCACCCTCACCGGTCAACCGAAGCCGTGAACCGGTATCAACCCCCGCCGGAATCTTGACAGAGACTTTCTTGGCGACCAGCACCTTGCCCGCGCCATGACATTCCGCACAGGGATTGGCGATTGTCTGTCCCTGTCCGCGACATGACGGACACGTTGTGCGCACCGTAAAAAAACCCTGAGAACTGGATACCTGGCCGGATCCATGACAGTGCTGGCATGTAGATGGGTAGGTTCCGGACTTGCAGCCGCTTCCTTCACAGGTGGAACAGACCGCCGTTCTTTCCAGGTTGATTTCAGCTTCTGTGCCGAATATGGCTTCCATGAATTTGATTCTCAGATCGTAGCGAAGATCGGACCCTCGTTGTGTGCGGCTCTGACGATTTCTGCCGGTAAAACCGAACATATCGTCAAAAATACCGCCAAAACTCGAAAATATGTCCTCAAAACCATGAAACCCTGAAAAGCCGGCGCCTTCAAGCCCCTGATGACCGAATTGATCGTATATCTGGCGTTTTTTTGCGTCTTGAAGCACTTCATAGGCTTCCGCGGCTTCTTTGAATTTTTCTTCGGCGTCTTTGTTTCCGGGGTTTTTGTCCGGATGAAATTTGATCGCTTGCTTCCGATACGCCGATTTTAGATCAGATTCGCTGGCATTCCGGCTGACCCCCAGAATTTCATAATAATCCCGCTTTGTCGTCATAAATTGTCCTGATGTCCATCCGTTAAACAGCAATGATAGCCTGTCAAGCCTTTGTCCGCTTAAAACTAATGCACTTCATTCTCTTGTCAACCCAGAAAAGGACGTCGAATGACCGTATCTTTCTTCCAGCGCTCGTCATCGCGGTTGGGGTATTCAATGTTGTAATGCAGCCCCCGACTTTCTTTCCGGTGCATGGCACACTTGATGATGAGTTCTGCGACCATGGCGATATTCCGCAGCTCGATCAGATCTGCCGATACCTTGAAATCCCAGTAATATTCCTGAATTTCATTCTGGATGATTTCGATACGCCGTTTGGCCCGACTCAATCGTTTGTCTGAGCGGACAATACCTACATAATTCCACATAAGACGCCGAATTTCATCCCAGTTCTGGGCAATCATAATCAACTCATCGCCGTGGGAAGTCCCCACTTCATCCCAGTCCGGCGCTTCCGGCATGGCGCCGAAATTCATGCACTGGATATCCTGAACGGCCTGTTTGGCCGCGGCGTCTGCATATACCAGCGCTTCGAGGAGAGAATTGCTCGCCAGCCGGTTGGCGCCATGAAGTCCGGTGCAGGCGGTTTCACCGATAGCGTACAGTCTGTGGATATCTGTTCGCCCGCACATGTCGGTGGACACGCCCCCGCACATGTAGTGGGCCGCCGGTACGACCGGTATCGGCTCCCGGGTCATATCAATGCCATAAGACAGGCATTTCTGATGGAGATTGGGAAATCGGTGTATTACAAAATCGGCGTTTTTATGGGAAATATCCAGAAACACCGAATCGTCACCACTTTTCTTCAGTTCGGTGTCAATGGCTCTTGCGACCACATCCCGGCAGGCAAGATCTTTTTGCGGATCGTATTTGCCCATGAACGGACGTCCTGAAGCGTCTTTCAATATGCCGCCCTCACCCCGCACAGCCTCTGAAATCAAAAAATTTTTGGCGTCCGGGTGATACAGACAGGTGGGATGAAATTGCACGAATTCCAGATTGGCGACGGTCGCCCCCGCCCGGTAGGCCATGGCGATGCCGTCTCCGGTGGCGATATCGGGATTGCTGGTGTACAGATACACCTTCCCGGCGCCGCCTGTCGCCAGCAACGTAATTTTGGCCTCAAACGTATGGACTTCCTGAGTCAGGCGATCCAGCACATAGGCGCCGCAGCAAAACGCTTCATGGGTGGTGGTAACCAGCCCGCGTTTCATCCGGGTGGAACAGGTGATGAGATCTATCGCCACCTGATTTTCCATCACCCGGATGCGTTCATCTTCCCGGACATGCGCCACCAGCACCTTTTCGAGTTCCAGCCCTGTCATGTCCTGGGCATGGACAATTCGCTTGCGGGAATGTCCCCCTTCACGACCTAAATCCAGATCCGGGGTATCATCAGGACGCTGTTCTTCCCGACGGTTGAATTGAACGCCCAATTCTATCAGCTCATGAATCTGATCTGGACTGGATTTTACCACTTTTTCAACAACTTCCCGATTACAGAGGCTGTCGCCGGACGCCAGGGTATCCTGAATGTGAAGATCGAAAGAATCCACTTTACTTAAAACGGAGGCGATGCCTCCCTGAGCCTGAGTTGTGTTGCTGTCCATAATGCCTTTTTTGGTGATGATGGTAACACTTCCAAAATTGGCTGCTTTCAGCGCAAAGGACAACCCGGCCACACCACTGCCGATAACCAGAAAATCTGTCTGAATGTTCACTGTAGCACCTGCACCAGATGGTTTGCTTTCAAGATAAAGACGTTGTTTGGTTGGTTTGACGCTCTACCGGATTAACGCGTAGGATCGTTTTTTGCGGCTGATGCTTCCGACCAGATATCCGGCCAGAAATACACCGCCTCCGGCCAGAAACCATCTGAAATTTTCGGCGAAAGCCGATTTCCCGGCATTTGCTTCCAATGCCTCGATCTTTTTGGCCTGTTCCGAAACCTTCGACAAGGCGCCTTCGTAGCTGGTTTTCAGCTTGACGACATCTGCAGCGTCATTTTTCAATGTCTCATATTTTTCGGAAATAGCCTGATATTCTTTGGTGCAATTCTGTTGTTCCGCAGATAGTTTCTGATTTTCCTGCTTCAAGCTGTCAATACCGTCCGCAGGCGTTCCGGTAGCATGAGATTCCAGATCGGCATATTTTTTCTGAATATCCCGAAGCTGGGTGGAACAGGGGAGTTGCGATGTCAGAAAACGAGTCAACGCCCATCCCTGCTTGCCGTCCGCCAGTTGAATCTTGCTCCAGTCCGGGCCTTTTTGTAAAATTTCCACCTGATCCCCGGTTGTGGCGATGCTGATGATTTTTTTACTGCTACCGGGTTCCTGTCGCACGGGAAGTCTGATATTTTCGGAAATGTATGCTGTTTCAGCCCATGCGGTCGCTGTCAATATGGCCATACAACACCCGATCAATACAAAACGTTTCATGAATAAATGCCTCCAGCATTATGGTTTATCATGATTTCTGTCAGAGATAATTCCTGAGACTGGCTATGATACACCCGGATGAACCTGTTGTAAACGCTCATGAACCATTGAATCACGATATTTTTGGCGGAAGTTTTTTTCAATTGTCTTCTCTTACGGTATGGTGGGGCCCGATAACAGACAGGGCGCACAACTCATGAGGCGTGATCGGCGCTTATGGTGTGTCGAGAGGACTTTTTACGAAGTCGTCAGGGGGGATGGCGATTGCGTGCAGACACCACAAAGTCGGCATCCTGAATTCATGGAACATGGGGGGGATGTGTTTCCGTGCAGCGCTTTTTTATACTCGTTTTCCAGAAAATTCTTTGAAATGCCAGTAACGATGTGATCCCATGGAAGCGGCGCATCCATGGGTTTTTCCTGGTAGATATACGACGAAAGACGAAATTGCGGTGTTTCACGGAATGTTCTTCCCCAGTTCCCGCCGCTTTTTAAAGTTTTTTCCAAAAGTTCTGAAATCTTGCGATCGCCTCTGGATAACACGGCGGATATGGCGGCTTCCCTGAAATTGTTTGCTTCAACCCGCATATTGGGCTCGGATTTCAACCCGTGCAACACTGTCGCGAGTTTTCTTTTCAGGACATCCTTGCGATCCATCGCCGCCCACTGGAAGGGCGTAAACGGTTTGGGAATAAACGCATTGACGCTTACGGTGATACTGCCGATATGTCCTGTTTTTCTGCTGCGTTCCAGAAACACCTCTTTTATTTTTCGACACAGAATTACGATGGCGTCAATGTCTGCCGATGTTTCCGTCGGAAGACCGATCATGAAGTACAGTTTCAGGTTGGGAATGCCTGCCGACACCAGCGCCGCGGCGGCTTCCAGTATATGGGATTCTGTAATTCCCTTGTTGATGACGCGTCGCATGCGGTCAGAACCAGCATCCGGGGCGATGGTGGCTGTCTTGACGCGGCTGGCGGCTAAAGCGGCGACGATTCCGGGCGTCAGGGCGTCGGCCCGAAGCGAGCTAAAAGAAATTTGCACGCCTGCCTGCCGCGCTTGTTCGCAGAGACGTTCTAAATCCGGCAGATCGGATACGGCCGCTCCCACAAGTCCGATTCTGTCAGAAACATCGGCGCCTGCATGAATACATGGTTCCAGCGCGCTCAACGACCGGAACCGGGGAGGGCGATAAATGAATCCCGCGGCGCAAAAACGGCACCCGTGCGGGCACCCCCGGCTGACTTCTATCAAATGGCTGTTTCCAAATGGGGACTGGGGCGCGATAACCATACTCTGGGTCTGAAATCGGTCTATCTCCGGGGCAAATACCCTGGGAATTTTTTTTGGTGCGTTCTTCAGCGGAAACAGCCCTTCAAAATTACCTTCCGGCGTATAACGATCTTCATAAAATGCAGGGATGTAGGCGCCAGGTAGATGGCGGGCCAACTGATCAAGCAATTCATCGCGTGTACATCCGGATGAGATATGGGACATGAACGGGGGAAGCAGTATTTCCGCCTCTCCAATTAAAAAACAATCTATAAAATGGGCAATGGGTTCGGGATTGATGATACATGCCGCGCCGCCGGCGATTACCATGGGCCATCTATCCCCCCGTTCGGAAGACCGCAGGGGGATGCCCGCGGTCTTCAACAGGACAGGAACGTTCAGGTAATCATTCTCAAAGGATATCGAAAAAGCAACGATGTCGAATTGTGCAAGGGGGCGGGAAGATTCTATGGAAACAGGCGGCGTATCATGGGTATCCGGAAGAAACATCCGCTCACACACCACCATCTCCATAGAATTACACAGACCATAGACGGTCTGAAATCCCAGGTTGGGGAGTCCGACAGCATACCGGTTGGGGTAAACCAGCGCGATGCTGATTTTTCCCTTCCAGTTTTTTCGGATAGCCCCTGTTTCCGCCCCATGGTTTTTGAGGGGGCGAACAATGCGATGACGGGTCAATGGCTAATCGGCCTTTCTTCGTAGAAAGGTCGGTACATCCAGATCGTCTTCGTCCATCGGCGTAATTTTGAATCCTTCATCCACCGGGGAGATGGCATTGCCTTCCGTTCCGCCAGTTTTCCGGGCATAGGCAGGTTCTTCATAGTCAATATTATCTGTATCCAGTGGATTGGCATTGCGAATTTTACCTCTCAGCACCGCCAGTTTTCGGTTGCCTCTGAGAAGCGCGGTTTCCACGCTGGAACCGATTCCGGTCGCAATGACCGTCACGCGCATTTCATCGCCGAGGCTGTCATCGAAAATCTGACCCCAGAAAATTTCGGCCTCATCGCCGACTTCCTTGTAAATACGATCCGAGGCTTCGGTCATTTCTTCGAGGGTGATGTCTCGCGTGCTGGTGATATTCATCAACACCCCTTTCGCGCCGGAAATGGACATATCTTCCAGAAGTGGATGCTGAATGGCTCTTTCAGCAGCTTCCATGGCCCGATTTTCACCATTGGCGATGCCAATGCCCATCAGCGCCATACCGGATTTGGACATGACGCTGCTGACATCCGCAAAATCGAGGTTGACATAGCCGGGCATGAAAATTAGGTCCGTGATACCTTTCACGGAGTTTAAAAGCACCTCGTCGGCTTTTTTGAACATGTCAATCAGTTTGGCGTTTTTTAATGCCAGACCTCTCAAGCGGTCATTGGGAATGGTAATTACCGTATCGGCGGTATCTCGGAGCAGCTCGATGCCGGATTCCGCGCACCGGGTGCGTTTTTTCCCCTCGAATGAGAATGGTTTGGTCACCACAGCCACCGTCAGTATCTCCATTTCCTTGCAGATATTGGCGATGACCGGCGCGGCTCCGGTTCCGGTGCCGCCGCCGAATCCGGCGGTAATGAATACCATGTTGCTGCCTGCCAGCGCGTCACGGATGGCATCCGAGTTTTCGAGGGCGGCATCTCTGCCTCTTTCCGAATTGGCGCCGGCGCCGAGACCTTTGGTCAATGTTTCGCCAATCTGAAGTTTGACCTGGGCTTTGGAGGCGTTCAGCGCCTGGACATCCGTATTGGCCACAATGAATGTGACCCCCTGAAGGTTGGATTCAATCATGTTGTTGACTGCATTTCCGCCGGCGCCGCCGACGCCTATCACCTTAATGACAGCCTGTTTATCTGTCTCAACGTACGTAAACGACATCTTTCACCTCCAAGATTTGATATGGCGAACATGAAAATTCACTGCCCTGACCCCTTTTTTCATATTTGGGGTGTGGATCTGTCAGATCACATCCTTGAACCATTTTTTCATCTGATTGATAATACGATTGAATATGTTTTTATCCTGAATCCGGAATTTTTTGATATGTTGATGTTTGGCGCCGTGCAGCACCAATCCCACACCGGTCGCGTACATGGGATTGTTGACAACATCTATCAGCCCGCTGATACCAATCGGCTTCCCAATTCGTGTCGGCAGACTGAATACCGATTCCGCAATTTCGACCGCGCCTTCCAGCATCGAAGAGCCGCCAGTGATGACAATTCCGGATGTCATGGCGTTTTCCATGCCGGCCCTGTATATCTCGCGACGAATCAGTGTAAAAATTTCCTCCATGCGGGGTTCCAGAATTTCGGCAAGCACCTGCCGTGGAAGACTCCGGGATTTACGCCCTCCCATACCGGGGACATCCACGATTTCTTCGGGGCTGATACTGCCTGCCATGCAGGCGCCAAACTTTTTCTTGATGATTTCCGCCTCGCCGATCGGCGCCCGAAGTCCTACGGCGATATCGTTCGTCAAATTGTTACCTCCCAGGGCCAATACGAAGGTATGGCGGATGTTCTTTCCTGAAAAAATGGCCATATCCGTTGTTCCGCCGCCGATATCCAGCAGAGCGGCGCCCAACTCTTTTTCCTCGTCGGACAGCACCGCTTCACCCGAGGCCAGAGATTCCAGAACGATGTTGCAGACGTCCAGCCCGGACCGATTGGCGCATTTGATGATGTTGTGGGCGGATGTCACCGCGCCGGTAACGATATGGATTTTGGTTTCAAGACGAACCCCTGCCATGCCCACCGGATTTTGAATTCCCGTCTGATCGTCCACAATGAATTCCTGAGGCAGTACATGGATAACTTCACGATCCATGGGAATCGCCACGGCCCTGGCCGCGTCAATTACCCGTTCTACATCACCCGGTGTAACCTCCGGTCCTTTGATGGCGATAATGCCCCGACTGTTGAACCCGGCAATATGTCCCCCGGCAATGCCTGCATATACCGAGGATATTTCGCAGCCCGCCATGAGTTCAGCTTCTTCGACCGCTTTTTTGATGGAATCTACAGTCGCTTCGATATTGACAACAACGCCCTTTTTGAGACCGATGGATGGATGGACGCCGATACCGATAATATTGATGTCGCTTCCGGACACTTCTCCGACAACGGCGCATATTTTGGTTGTTCCGATATCGAGGCCTACGACGATATCTTGTTGTCTGGGCATATCAAATCTCCTTATGATCGCTTGAACCCGGCGAGGGCGATGACGCCATCAGTGGGGTAACGACCACACGGTTCATTTGGTGCAGATCAATCCAGTCTATTCCCTGGTTTTGTCTGCTGGTTTTAAAATAGGTGATGATTTTTTTCAGCCTCACGAATTTCTCCGGATAATCCTCATAACCGATGAAAATGGCGTTTACGGTGACGTTTTCAATCGGTTGCGTTGTATAGATGGTGATGCCGGACTCTCTGTCCACCTTAATCCGCCGAATCCGGCGATTCGGCAAAACAGCGGTGTCGTTTTTTCCGATGTTCAGCAGTGATAGCACCGCGTTGAAACTACTGCTTCTTCCTACATCTCCTGCCGGTAAATCGGAATAATCAATGCCTTCCACTATCGGCAAATTGGTTGGATCCGAATCTGAAACCTCTTTAAAGATATTACCATCCGTATCCATCAGGAATTTTTTTCCTATATCCAGAATAGCCAGCGCCCGATGCTCTTTGATGGAGATATAGATGCTTCCGGGAAGCTCTCTGCGAATTTCGGCGGATGATATCCAGGGGTTGGACAACAGATATTTGGTGGCCAGCGGAATATTGATCATCAGGACGTTTTCGTCGGGTTTAATGTGCGCGGTTTTAAGGACATCGTTTACAGACAATCGGACATTGCCGGATACTTCCAGCGTTGTTGCCTTGAAATACAGACTTTGAACGATAATATCATGACATAAAATGAAAAACAAACTCATTAACGCTACTGCCAGCATGCCCATGAACAGATTCTTGCATGAACGCCGGAACTGGTCTTTTTTCATTTTACGGATGGTGGAATCTCTTCTGTAGATCGTTCTGCCCATATTTATTCACCCTCGATAAGCACTTCCGGTTCAAGGGATATCTGAAATTTTTTATAAACGCTTTCCCGGACGCGCGCCATGACATCGAGTATGTCGGAAGCCGTCGCGCCGCCGGTATTGACGATGAAATTGGCGTGTCTTGTGGACACTTTGGCGCCGCCGACTTTATATCCCTTCAGCCCCGCCAGATCAATCAGTTCTCCGGCTGTTTTACCGGTCGCCGGATTTTTGAAAATACAGCCGGCGCTGGGAAGCGGCGTCGGTTGATGACGCCGGCGCTGTTGTAATATCTTTATGGCTTCGGATTTTATGTCCTTTCCATCTTCGGATTTCAGGGCGAAGCGGCCGGATACGATGACGCTTCTTGCATAACTTCCGGATTTTTCCCACTGATCGGGCAATATCATGGTTCTGTAGGCGGCGCGCAAATCCGCCCTGGGGATCGTATTCATCCTGCCGGTTGCATCTATGACGACGATAGATTCCAGGATATCCGAAATCCATCCCAGAGCTGTTCCCGCATTTACCCGGATAGCGCCGCCGACGGTTCCGGGAATCCCCAGCGCGCAGTTCAGCCCGCCGAGGTTTCGCCGTATGGCGACTGCACATAATTTTTGAAGATTTTCTCCGGCCATAGCTTCGAGTATTGTTCGAGCGCCATCGGATGCAGCAATTGTAATGCCCCGGCAACATTGTCGCAGGCTGACGACGACGCCTGGAATGCCGCCATCCCGAATGATCAGATTGGTGCCTCCGCCTATAATTCGGCAGGGAATGCCTCTGACATTGAGGCCGGACATCAGCACCGATAGATCGGATACGGTTGCCGGTGTCACAAAGGCGTCCGCAGGCCCTCCCACCCGGAACGAGGTATGGCGCGACATGGGTTCTCCATATCGAAGGTCATGACCCGGAAGGTGAGAAAGCCAGTTGCAATCGGCGGACGTCAGTTGCATCATGCGGTTCCGTTCTGTACAGTTGACGCGCGTAATTGTTTCAAGACGGCGTCGCCCACTTTCCAGACATCGCCGGCGCCCAGGGTCAACAGGATATCGCCGGATTTCAGGATGCCGCACAGGTGTTCCGCCGCGGTCAACCGGTTTTCTATGTATATCACATTTCTATGGCCGCGGACGCGAATGCGTTCGCTCAGCTCCAGCGCGCTCACCCCTTCAATCGGTTTTTCTCCGGCGGGATATATCGGCAGCACGGCCAGCACATCACTTTGATAAAAGGCCCGGGTAAAATCATCGAAAAGCGCCCGTGTCCGGCTGTACCGGTGTGGCTGAAACACAACCACCTTGCGCCGCTCCGGCCAGCATACCCGGAGCGCTTCAAGGGTGCTGCGAATTTCGGTGGGATGATGTCCGTAATCATCCACCACCGTAACGCCGCCGGCGTCTCCCTTGATTTCCAACCGGCGCTGAACGCCCTGCAGGGTTTCGAGAGCGTTTTGAATTTTTTCAAAGGGAATTCCCAGTTCAAGCCCAACCGCCACGCTGGCGGAAGCATTATAGACATTGTGGATACCCGGAAGATTCAGCAGAATATCGCCCAACCGGTTTCCCCGGTAATCTAAGGTAAAACGGGTTTTCATGCCCTGAAACACCACATTGTCGGCCCTGTAATCTGACTGGGGACTCATCCCGTATGTAGTGAACCGTTTTTGAATGTCCGGAATCAGGTCCTGAACGGGTTCATTGTCCAGACACAGCACCGCCAGCCCGTAAAACGGAATCCGGTCAATGAAGTTCAGGAAGACCGACTTGATATGGTCCATATCCCTGTAAAAATCCAGATGCTCCCGGTCAATATTGGTAATGACGGCGATCGCCGGCGAATATTTCAGAAATGAGCCGTCGCTCTCATCCGCTTCGGCGACAATGAAATCGCCCTTTCCAAGAACGGCGTTGGTGCCGATGCTTTTGAGTCTGCCGCCGATCACCACCGTCGGATCCAGTCCCCCCTTATCCAGCACCGAAGCGACAATGGATGTGGTGGTGGTTTTTCCGTGAGCACCCGCAACCGCCACGCTGTATTTGAGGCGCATCAACTCGGCCAGCATTTCCGCACGCGGAATTACCGGGATAGAGGCTTTTCGGGCGGCGACAACTTCCGGGTTTTCAGCGCTGATGGCCGATGATATGACGACGACATCCGCGCTCTGAACCTGAGCGGCGGCATGACCTTTATAAATGACGCCGCCCAGTTTCTTGAGATTTTCGGTAATATCGGAAGATATGTCATCGGAACCGGATACCTGATACCCCAGGTTCAACAGCAGTTCGGCAATGCCGCTCATTCCGATACCGCCGATGCCTACAAAATGAATATGGTATGTTTTCTGATACATAATGGTATGTCAGTTTCTCGAATGGATGTTGGGATGAACAAATGTATAACAGTCTTCAACAATATGTTTCGCGGCCAAAGGCTTTCCCAGGCAGCGGGCGTTTTCCGCCATCTGGCGCAGCACCGCCGGCTGTGCCGCCAGGCGCCGGATTCTTTCCACCAGCACCTGAGGGGTCAGGTCCGCTTCCAGAATTATCTCCGCGGCGCTTGCCTGCGCCAGCTCTCCGGCGTTCAACGCCTGATGGTTATCGGCGGCGTATGGGAATGGAATCAGTATCGCCGGTTTTCCGGCTGCCGTAATTTCAGCGATGGTCGTGGCGCCGGAACGGCAGATCAGTAAATCCGCGGCGCGGTAGCATTCCGCCATGTTCTCGAAAAACGGCTGCGCCACGCCGGAAATGTCATGGCGCCGGTATGCTTCTCGAACCATCGGGAAATCCGCATCGCCGGTCTGATGAATAAAATGCAATCGGTCCTGGTCGTGAAGCAGCGCAAACATATTGACGATGGTCTGATTGATGGCGTGCGCGCCCTG
>JAJYBO010000301.1 GCA_021778975.1 Deltaproteobacteria bacterium | reverse complement strand
TACAAGGCTGTCGGCGGCGGGTGGGGGTTATAAGGAGATTCATTTCAACCGGATGATGTAAATCATTCCCAGGTAGCGATCGCCTTCCATCACCGGCGCGAAATCGAACATGCCGCGTCCCCCTTCCATCAATGGCAGTTCGAGGCGGTCCTTCCTCCGTTTATCGAGGATGTCAATGATCTTTTGATCGCCATCTTTTTGATTTTTACGACAATCGTAGTCGGTCAGGCTGTTGACTGCCGGATAGCCGAAGCGATTGATTCCATTTTCATCAATCCACTCGATGGCGTATATCCCGCGGGTGGTTTTATAAAACCTCTTGAAAAGGGATATCGCTGCGTTCCGGTTATTTTTTGACAGCGCACGGGCGAGCCTGTCGTTGGCGGCCAGGGTGTCGAACTTTTCTTCCAGCGACATTGCCGGAGCATTTCGTTTGACTTTGCTTCCGGATTTGTCTTTCTGGACATGGATTCCAACAACACGCCAGGAGGCCCCGTAAAAGGCGATGCTTTCCCAGTGGGCGGTCTTTGTAACCAGGGACGACTCTCCATGCGCCCTGTAACGATAGCTTCCATCGCCTTCCGGGTTGACGGCAATCCGGTGACCGAGTTTCAGCAGTTCAGGATAGGAACGATAATCCGGCGATGTGAACAGATTGCGGCCGATTTCCGAGCTGTCCGTATCGTAGAGGATGCGTCCTTCGGGTTCCATAACCCAAATATCCACCGGGACTCCGGACAGTAATGGCGGCACAATCCGGGACAGCAATTCTTCGGGTTTGAAAATCAGACTGACGCACCCGATATATTTTCCATCGGAACCAATCACTGGATATTCCACATCAACGGCAAAAAAACCTTCCACCATTTTGATGGCGGAACTCATGACAGGCGACGGTTTATCACCGCCGAGTTTGAGATGCTCCTGAGCGCTGATATCGCTGCCTTCAACTTGTTTGAAGGCCGAAGGTTCGACGGTTACCAGGATTCCTCTGGTATTGACCGTGCTGCAATCAATGGCGAAGGCAAACTTTCCGCACAATCCTTTGAGGGATGCGCGCGCCGCCTCTCCGGTCAGGCCTGATGCGCCAAGTTGGCGGGCGGCATCTTTCATACCGCTATCCAGTTTCGAGAATTCTTCACCGATTTTCTGACGGGCTTCGGATAGCGCGGGAAGATTTTCCGAGAAGGAAAGACCGGGTGAAAAAAGCATCAGACACATCCATACCATGACAACCGATAATTTTTTCATAGTGCAAAAGACCTCCGCAATGTTGACGTAAATTATGCGGCTTCGTAAAAAGTCCGGATGCTGTGTTGCGCCCTTCGTCGTCGCGGCGCACCATAAGTACGGCTCATGCCTCAGGGCTTGCGCGCCTTGTCTGCGAACTTTTTTACAAAGCCGTCCGAAAAACGATTTTTTATAAAATCACCATGTTCAGGAATTGTCTTTACCGAAAATCGGACTTCCTGTAAAGCGGTTGATATCTCTTGACAGAACTCTCTTTTTTCCTTAGTTTTTCAAGAGTATTTTTCTTTTTAAAAAGGATGCGTTATGGCGAAACATCTTTCCACAACACCGAAACCAGGAATTCTGCTGGTGGGCTTTGGCAGTGTCGTACCGCGGGCGCAGGCCGCCTATGAACGTATGGGCGCCAGAGTGCAGGCCGTCTTTCCGAATCTGCCGATTCGCTGGGCGTTTACCTCTCCGCGCATCCGGCGGATTTTAGCGCAGCAGGGTACATGTCTCGATTCCGTGGAAATGGCGCTGGCGCGCATGATGAGTGACGGCTTCTCCCATGTGGCGGTACAGTCACTCCAGGTCATTTCCGGCAAGGAAAATCATGAGCTGCTGATCAACTGCCGGATGTTCGGGCAAATGGTCGGCGGTTTTCGCGACATCCGGGTCGGGCTGCCGCTTCTGAGTTCCGAAACGGACATGCAGAACATGACCGCCGCCTTGCTGGCCGCCATTCCGCCGGAACGAAAGCCGGATGACGCCATCGTTTATGTGGGACACGGCTCCCCGCATCCTTCCAACGCATTTTACACGGCGCTGATGTTTCATTTGCAAGAGCGGGATCCACTCGCTTTTCTGGGGACTATCAGCGGCTGGCCCGATATTGCGGCCATTCAGGAGCGGCTGCTTCAGCGGCGCATTCACACGGCCTGGCTGCTGCCCTGCCTGGCGGTTGCCGGCAATCACGCGCTGAAAGATATCGCCGGAGATAATGGCGATTCATGGAAATCCGCGTTCGAACGCGCCGGCATCGCCTGCAATCCCGTGCTGAAAGGGCTTCTGGAGTATGACGCGGTCGCGGACATCTGGATTGACCACTTAAAGCAGATTGCAGGTCCATGGGCAGCCTCTGACGGTAAGCTGTCGTGAACACCCAGCGCCTTTTTCGCTCCATTTCGTTTCAGATAGTGGGGCTGTCGCTTCTGCTGACAGTCCTCATTGTGGCGTCTTGCGGCATGGGCTACATGCACATCCGGTTTTTCGATGTCGTCAGGATCGTTCTGGCGAAGCTTACGAATATTTCATCCCTGACCGACGGTGTCAATCGTCTGTTTCCGGTGGTGGTGACCGGGGTCCGGCTGCCCCGGATACTGACGTCCGCAGCGGTGGGCGCGGGGCTTGCGCTGTCCGGCGTGGTGTTTCAGGGTATCTTGCTGAATCCTTTGGCGGATCCTTATACGCTGGGCGTATCGGCGGGGGCGGCGCTGGGAGCATCTTTCGCCTTGTGG
>JAJYBO010000300.1 GCA_021778975.1 Deltaproteobacteria bacterium | reverse complement strand
TTGCGGCGTACCATAAGTACGCCTCACTCCTCAGGATTTGCGCGCCTTGCCTGCGAACTTTTTACAAAGCCGTCCGAAATTCGACTTTTTACGAGGGCATCATTATTTATACGGAATCAATCAACCACAAGGACAGCAACATGAAACACAACTGGTTTTCTACGACAGCAGGCGTGGCAGCCACAGGCGGCATTATCGGTGTTCTGGCAGTGCTGCTGCAATACTGGGGGAACCCGCCCAACATGGGCATTTGCGTTGCCTGCTTCGAGCGGGATATCGCCGGCGGGCTTGGCCTTCACCGGGCGCCGGTGGTGCAGTATCTGCGTCCGGAAATCATGGGCTTTGTGCTGGGGGCATTTTTGGCAGCGCTTATCTTCAAAGAATTCAGGCCTCGCGGCGGTTCATCCCCGATCGTCCGTTATGTGCTGGGTATCATCGCCATGATGGGCGCACTGGTGTTTCTGGGATGTCCGTGGCGCGTCATGCTGCGGCTGGCCGGCGGCGATGGAAACGCCTTTTTCGGTTTTCTGGGGCTTCTGGTCGGCGTCTGGATCGGCACGCTCTTTTTCAAAAACGGATACAACCTGGGCAGAGCCTCCGAGCAGCATACGCTATCCGGATGGATACTGCCGGTGATAATGATCGGTCTTCTGGCGCTCAGGTTCATTTTTCCGCCCCTGGCGGGTCAGGCTCAGTCCGGCGTATTGTGGTACAGTTTGAAAGGCCCGGGCGCCCTTCACGCACCGATCTTGATATCATTGATCGTCAGCATCGCAGTGGGATTTCTGGCGCAGCGAAGCCGCTTTTGCACAATGGGCGCACTCCGGGATGTCATTCTTTTTCGTCAGACACATCTGTTCACCGGTCTGGCCGCGTTGCTGATCGCCGCGCTGCTCATGAATCTGCTGCTGGGGACATTCAAACCCGGTTTCGTCGGTCAACCTGTGGCCCACACCCAGGAATTATGGAATTTCGCCGGAATGGTCGTGGCCGGGCTGGCGTTCGCTTTGGCGGGGGGATGTCCGGGACGGCAGCTATTTCTGTCCGGTGAAGGTGACAGCGACGCCGCTTTATTCGCCCTGGGCATGATTACCGGCGCCGCCATTTCTCATAACTTCGGACTCGCCAGCTCCCCGGATGGCATCGGCCCGCATGGAATGGCGGCCGTCGCTATCGGTTTACTGGTATCCGTAGCCATCGGTTTCGGTCACTTACAGCGCAGTTAAGGAGGGATTATGCCACATGAAGTTGACGCCAGAGGGCTTTCATGCCCCCAGCCTGTTCTTATGACGCTTCAGGCCATCCAGTCCGCAGGAAATGACGACATCTGCATACGTGTTGACAATGGCACCAGCTTTGAAAACGTTTCCCGCGCCGCAACCGGCAGGGGATGGGTCATATCGAACGTGGAACAAAACGGCGACGAATACCGCGTCATGATTCACAAGGGGTTTGCGTAAAAGATGAATCCTCTACGATCTATTCTGCAACGCTTCACCTGTGACGGCAAAAAGCGCTCCAGCCGATCGAATCACCTCCCGATTTCGGCGCGGGGTATTCTGATTTTCGATCACACAGGTGATGTCATTGCCGCGGAATCCTGCCTGAAAAATGCGGGTTTGGATATCCGGGTCATGGGGCCTCCGCCGGATGTGCGCAGCGGATGCGATCTGGTCATCGAATTTCCGCTGATTTTAGAGCTTGAAATTCAGCGATTGCTGAAGGCGTCTAAAATTTCGCCTGTGCAGGTCGTTCCGGTTCAGGATGCACTTCTGGAGCCGGTTTCTCTGTTTCATATCCGGCATATGGGGGATTATCTGATGGTTCGGACCGCCAATATGAAGCTGACGGTTCATAAACCTGACCGGCGTATTGTGAACGTATCCGGCGGCGGGTGTCCGGATATTCCCTGGCTGGCGGAACAGTTGGTCGGCCAGACGCTGGACAGCGCACCGTCTCCCCGAAGTCTGGGAAAAACCCTGTGCGGATACGCGTTGCAGATAGCCTATGAGGAAATGCGCCGTCAATGTCCTGGCTGATTGTCGGTACTGTCCCGCAACGCGATTTTCCGTTGATTCATCACACTGCGGTCATCCATGGCGGAACTCTCTCTGTGGAGGGCCGCAGCGTTCCGATCGCCAGAGGAACGCCCGCTCTTGTCGCCGCCGCATGTCTGATCTGTCGGGAGCTTGGCGTCATCCCGCCGGATGTTCTGTTGTGCGGCGACATCGGAGACGGCGACGGCAGCCGAAAGATTTATCGTTATCTGGCGGAATCCGGTCTAACGCATGGCGATTATTCCGGCATTCTGTTTCATTACCTTCAGCCTGACGTGGACTGGCACAACCGCATTCTGATCGCGATAGACACCCTGCCGAGGCGTCCCATCCTCATAGCGGACGCCGGATATATGTATGTCGCCAAGATGAGCGGGTATGCGGCGGATTACGATCTTTTTACGCCGGATGCCGGTGAACTGGCGTTTCTGGCGGACGAAAAAGCGCCGCACCCGTTTTACACACGGGGATTTCTGCTCCATGAGGAAAATCGAGTTCCGGATCTGATCCAGAAAGCGATTGTCTGCGGCAACGCCGCACGGCATTTGCTGGTAAAAGGGCAGAGCGATCATATTGTATCGGGGGGCGATATCGTCGCCGTCATTTCCACCCCTTGCGTCGAAGCCATGGAGCCGGTAGGCGGCACAGGTGACAGCCTGGCTGGTATTGCGTTCGGTCTGGCGGCATCCGGAAAGTCCATTT
>JAJYBO010000070.1 GCA_021778975.1 Deltaproteobacteria bacterium | reverse complement strand
TTATGAAGTCAGTCACGGCAATATTCGGCCCAACTACTTCAAGGGGAAGAAGGTGCTGGTCATCGGCGGCGGCAATGTGGCCTTCGATGTGGCCAGAACCGCCCGCAGGCTGGCCGGGGAGACCACAGTGGTCTGTATCGAGTGCGAAAATCGCGGTTCCCGCGATCATATCCCGGCGGATCGGGAGGAAATACGGGGGGCATGGGAAGAAGGCGTCCGCATTATCTACTCACGCGGGGTGAGCCGCATCGTCGGTTCGGGTGAGCGGATGCGGAAGGTCGAGTGTCCGCACTGTCTGAGCGTGTATGATGCCAGGGGTTTCAGCCCGAAATTCGATATGACCGATATTGTGACGCTGGAAGGCGATGTCCTGATCATTGCGGTGGGGCAGGGGCCGGACATCCTGGCGCTCCAGACGGATGGTCTTCTGAACGAGCGGGGGCAACTGGTGGTGGATCCTCTGACACTCCAGAATCTGAACAAGGAGTGGATATTCATCGGCGGCGATGTGCGCAGGATCGGGTTCATGGTGGACGCCATGAAAGACGGGCTGGCCGCTGCGGATTCCATCGAGCGCTATCTGTGCGGGCTGAGCCTGAGGGAAGGACGTGGGCGCGTTTTGGAGCCGCAGGACATTCCCCGTCGCCGCAGTTATCAGCCGGAGCCGGAAATTCTCTGGATTCCGCCGGAAAAACGGATGCACTTCCGACTGTTCGAAAGGGGGTTCACCCTGCCCGAAGCCATTGACGAGGCCAGGCGGTGCCTGGCCTGCGGGCCGTGTATTTCGTGCAAGGCCTGCGTATCCGTCGGGATACAGAAGAGCCTTTCGGGCGTCGAGGTGAACATCGAGCGATGCTGCGGCTGCGGAATTTGCGTTTCGGTATGTTATTACGGCGCGGCCCGCCTGAAAGACAGCGATGGAAAGCAGGTGTCGGCGACGGACAGCTTCAGATGCAAGTCCTGCGGTATGTGTGTGGTGGCTTGCCCTTCCAATGCCCGGCGGCTGGCGGAGGATGTGATGGAGCGCCGGATCGAGGCGGTTTACGCCGGCCTGCGTTCCAACCCTGCGAAGGAATCTGCTCATGGAACCTTATGACCCCAAGATCGTGTGTTTTTCGTGTAATTTCGGTTGGGGATATTTGAGCGGCGAGGAAGCGCTCGGTGCTGTAATTTCGAACTGGATCCCTGTGATTTGCACCGGAAAAATTGATACGCGCCATATTCTGAAAGCGTTTAAAGCCGGAGCGGATGGGGTGCTGATTCTGGGCTGTCCGGAAGGCCACTGCCATTTTCAGGACGGTAATTATCAGACGCGAAAGAAGGCCTATCTGATCCGGAAAGTTCTGGGCGCCTTCGGCATCGAGCCGGAAAGGCTGGATATGGAACTGGCCATTGATCCGGAGGGAAAGAAAATCCCGCAACTGCTGGCCCGGATGAAACGTCGCCTGGCGGAACTGGGGCCGGTGAAAATTACAGGAGACGTTCGATGACCGAAAAACCCAAAATCGCCATATATGGGCTGGGCGCCTGCGCCGGGTGCGATCAGACGGTGGTGGATCTGAACGAAATCCTGTTGCAACTGGCCGAGACCGTTGACATCGTCCTCTGGCCGCTGGCCATGGATTTTAAACTCAGCCGCATTCAGGCGATGCAGGACGGCGAAGTTGCGCTCAGCATCCTGTCGGGCGCCGTCATCAACTCCGATCACCATGAGATGGCGGCGCTTCTGAGAAGGAAATCCCGAATTGTGCTGGCCATGGGAACATGCGCGTGTTTTGGGGGCGTTCCGGGGCTTGCCAATTTTTGTGGCAGGGAAGAGATGTTCAACCAGGTTTACCGGGATGCGCCGACCGTGACCAACCCGGACGGCGTTCGTCCTCAGCCGGAGACCGATGTGGGGGGGCGGAAGCTGACGTTGCCGGAATTCTCCGGGCATGTTTTCACGCTCGATCAGGTCATTGACACGGATTATTATCTGCCTGGATGTCCACCGCCGCCTGCGCTGATCGGCAACGCCATAACTGCTGTTCTTGCGGGTGATCTCCCGCCGAAAGGCTCCAGCCTCGCCCCCCGTAAAGCCCTCTGTGACACCTGCCCGCGCAACTCACGCAAGCCGGGCCGCATGGATATCCGGTACTTCCGGCGCATTCACGAGGTGGATGCCGATCCGGACGAATGCTTTCTGGCGGCCGGTATCGTCTGCCTGGGGCCGGCGACGCGCTCCGGGTGCGGCGAGGCGTGCATCCGGATCAACGTTCCCTGCCGCGGTTGCTTTGGACCGGTGCCGGGGGGGGTGGGATCTGCGCCGAAATTTTTATCCACCCTGACGTCCCTGTTGACGGTGGAGCGGGATGACGAAATCGAGGAAGCCATTGACTCGCTTCCCGATCCGGCCGGCTATCTGTATCGCTTCTGTCAGCCCTCGTCCATTCTCGGGCGGAAAAGCCTGCGGGAAGAGGAGGCAGAGGCATGAGCGCCGGAACCATCACCATTGATCCCATCACGCGTCTTGAAGGCCACGGAAAGATCGAAATTTTTTTAAACGATCAGGGGGATGTGGAAGACGCCTTCTGGCAGGTATCCGAGCTGAGAGGTTTCGAGCGGTTCTGTCTGGGGCGTCCTGCAGAGGAGATGACACGCATTGCGCCCAATATCTGCGGGGTCTGCCCTTCCGCCCATCATATGGCGGCTTCCAAGGCCCTTGACGATCTTTATGGCGCACCCCCCACGCCGACCGCCAGGCTCATTCGCCAGCTCGAATTCAACGCATTTTATATCGAGGACCATTATATCCATTTTTTCTTTCTGGCGGCCCCAGATTTTGTGGTGGGGCCGGATGCGGATCCTGCCGACCGCAATATCATCGGCGTTGTCCGCAAGCTCGGAAAGGATATCGGCGCCAGGGTCATCGAAGTGCGGCGGAAAAACCGGGAGATCATCCGGCTGGTCTTCAGCAAGGCGCCGCATCCCGAAGGGGGGTTGCCGGGCGGGGTGTCCCGCGGCATAACATCCGAAGAACGCCGGTGGATTGCGGAGATCGCCGATGATTCCGTGGCGTTTGCGAAGTGGGCGCTGGAGCTGTTTAAAGAGCTGGTGGTGCGAAATCCCGTAAATCGCGAGCTGATGCTGCACGACGCATATCGGCTGAAGACCTGTTACATGGCGCTGGTGGATGAAAACGACCGGGTCAATTTTTACGACGGTATGGTCAAGGTCGTCGATCCCGATGGCGCGGAAATGCTGCGGTTTGCGCCGCAGGAGTATAGGGAATACATCGGTGAGTGGGTGGAACCCTGGACGTATGTCAAGATGTGCCATTTGAAACATATCGGCTGGAAAGGGCTGGTGGAGGGGCCGGGAACGTCGCTTTACCGCGTCGCACCGCTGGCCCGGCTGAATGTAGCCGCAGGCATGGCCACGCCGCTGGCTCAGAAGGAATACGAGCAGATGTTCAATGTTCTGGAAGAAAAACCATCGCATCATACGCTGGCCATGCACTGGGCGCGGCTCATCTGCGCGCTTCAGGCGGCGGAACACAATCAGATGATCGCCGCCGATCCGCTTCTGACCGGCAAAGACATCCGCAACACGAGCCTGCATCTGAAGCGTATCGGCGTCGGGTGTGTGGAAGCTCCCCGCGGAACGCTGTTCCATCACTATGAAACGGATGACCGCGGCCTTCTGACCAGAGTCAATCTCATTGTGGCGACACAGAACAATGCGGCTCCCATTTCGCTGTCCGTCAAAAAGGCTGCTAAAGAATTCATCCGGCATGGCGAGATACGGGAAGGTTTGTTGAACAGAATCGAGATGGCGTTTCGCGCCTATGATCCGTGTCTTTCCTGCGCCACCCACGTCCTGCCCGGGCAGACACCGCTGGTGGTGAACATTCGCGGCCCCGAAGGGCGGCGCATCCAGACGCTGTCACGTTCTTGTGATATTTTCTCGCCCAATACCGCCTGTCCATGAAAAAACGCATTCTATACGGTTTGGCCAATTATGATGATTTTTATCTGAAGTACTCCAACTTGATGCTCTCGTAAAAAGTCGAATTTCAGACGGCTTTGTAAAAAGGCCGCAGGCAAGGCGCGTAAATCTTGAGGAGTGATGAGTACTTATGGTACGCCGCAACGACGAAAGATGCAGCGCAACGCAGCATCCGGACTTTTTACGAAGCCGTCCAACTTGAACATGCGCCATATCTTTGTCGAGTATTTCAACGAGCTGTACCACATTGCCGTTTTCACCCGCTATACCGAATGATATTTATCTGGCTGGACGCTGCGCTTTTTGGTAGGATAATGCCTGTGATGGACGAGAAAACAAAAACAGCGGATCAGCTTTGAACCGTTAAAAAACAAGTCTTCCATAGCGAAGATCGAGGTATTCATCGTAAGCAATGAGTTCATTTCATACACATAAAGAAACGCTGCTGCACGCCGCCGAGGATTTGGCGGACCTGTTACAGAAAGCTAAAACCATGCCGGGGCTTTCCAAAACCATAAGAGACGATTGGGAGAAAACATGTCGTCATATCCGCTGTCAGGTATCGGAAGATGTGGTGCGCGTGGCGGTGGTCGGTTCCATAAAATCCGGAAAAAGTACGTTTATCAACGCGTTCTTGAAAGGCGACCATCTCAAGAGAGGCGCCGGTGTCGTTACCTCTATCGTCACGCGGGTTCGCAAGGGGGATGGTCTTAAGGCGACCCTCTATTTCAAGTCCTGGGACGAAATCAATGCGGATGTTGCGCACGCCATGGTATTGCTGCCCAACATGACCGCGGATTCGGAATCCACCCCGTTCGATATCCGGGACGCGGCATGCAGAACCGCGCTTCAGGAGGCGCTTGGCGGTTTGAACCCTGAAAACCTGGTGTCCAACGGCGTCCGAAACGAAAATTGCGTCCTGATGACATCGTATCTCAAGGGATTCGAAGCGGTTCGGCATATCGTTTCCACCGAAACAGTGGTGCAGCGTTATGAAGATGACAATTTTGCACGGCACCGCGATTTTGTTGGCGATGACGCGCTGGCGGTCTATCTGAAAGATATCGAACTTGAAATCAATGCGGACTCCCTGGAAGACAACCTGGAAATCGCGGACTGTCAGGGAAGCGACTCTCCCAATCCGCTGCATTTGGCCATGATCCAGGATTATCTGCTGATAACCCATCTCATCATCTATGTCGTCAGCAGCAGAACCGGTCTGCGCCGGGCCGATATTCGGTTTTTGTCCATGATCCGAAAAATGGGGTTATCGGGTCAGATCCTCTTCGTTCTCAATAGCGATTTCAGCGAACACGATACGCTGGAAGGGCTTCAGGCCATCATCGAGCGAACGCGTGAAGAGATATCTCTGATCAAACCATCTCCTCAAATATACACCATTTCTTCACTGTTCAACCTGTTTACGGATCTGAAATCCACCCTGACCGAAAAAGATCACATGAGGCTTCTCCAGTGGCAGGAAGAACGGGAATTGACAGTATTTTCCGATGAAGAATCCCGGCGGCTCATGGCGGATTTTGAAGCCATATTGTCTCAGGAACGTTACACGCTGCTTCTGCTCAACCCGATTGAACGACTGAATGTGGTGCTGAACGGTGTGGAACACTGGGTTGACCTGAATCTGAATATCCTGAACCGGAGTTCTGTCAGCGCCTCCGAAATACTGGGAAAGATTCAGAACCATCAGGCAAAGCTGCTTCAGTTGAAGAACATGATGAAAAGCACACTGGACGGCGCGCTGTCAAAAATCAAGCAGGAACTCCGATCCGATGTGGATCGTTTTTTCGATGTACGATACGGCAACATTCTTACCAGTGTCATCAATTTTGTCCAGCAGCATGTGATGGACGTAGAACACTATCAGAACAATTCCCAGGTTACTCATTTCACCCAGACGCTCTATCTGGTGTTTCAAGATTTCAAGCACGGTATAGATACCTTTTTGACGGAATCCATCATGCCGGAAGTCATTCGCTTTGTCCGTGAAGAAGAATGTAAGCTGTCCGAGACGTTGCGGGCGATAGCCGTCCCCTATGACGATCTGTTGCAGGATGCCCTGACAGAATACGGCGCCTCCATGAGTCATTTGGGATTTTCACCGGTTCAATTCCGGATGGATGCGCTCCGCATTCCAGAGATAGAGATCATCAAAGCCAAATCCAGCCTGAAATTGCCGCCATCGAGCGTTACCCTGCGGTATTCGGTCAGAATCAAGACCGAAGCGGTGGTGAAATTCGGATGTTATACGGCAATGACATTTATTAAACGGCTCTTGAAAAAAACGGTGGATCATCGAACTGAAGATCAGGCGCATGCGTTGAAAGATGGTATCCGGCGAATGAAGCTGGAAACCGAAAAATCGCTTTTGTCGCATTTCAGGGATTATCAGGAAAATATCAAGTTTCAATATTTGTTGAAACTTGCTGATATCGCCTTTCAATCGCTATTTGATTGTCTGCTTGACAGGTTTCATGCGTACGCCGCGGACATATCGCAAATTGTCGAATGGGCGGACGGTCATCAAAATGACAGACTGCAGATAACGAAAACATTGAGCGGCATGCGTCAGCAGTCCCGCGGTATTTCGAACCGGGTTCAGGCGGTCCGAGAACAGATGACGTTATGGTAACGCGCCTGAACACCACTTGAATTTTTACGGCGTTTTCTTGACTTAGGTCAAGGAAATGGCGTGAAAAAGGAGGTAAAACATCTCCCAGCAATGACGGAACCATCACCCCATCTTACCATCAGACAGAAAGGAGATTTTCCCATGTTTTGTTTTCAATGTGAACAGACGGCTAAAGGCGAAGGATGTACCAAGATTGGTGTTTGCGGCAAACAGCCGGAAGTGGCGGCCCTTCAGGATCTACTGATTTACACCTCCAAGGGGCTTTCTCAGGTGGCGCTTGCCGCCAGAAAAGTCGGAATAGTGGATGATAGCATCAACCGGTTCACCTGTGAAGCTGTTTTTTCCACCCTGACCAATGTGGATTTCGATCCGAACCGTTTTCTCACCCTGATCCGCGATTGCGCGGCAAAACGGGATGCTCTGAAATCCAGGCTGAACACCACATTTCCGGCAGGCCCTGCGGATTTTGTTCCCGCCGGAACGCTGGAGGGTATGGTGCAGCAGGCGGCGGCGGTCGGCATTCAGTCCGACCCCGCGGCGGACAGGGATATTCTTTCTTTGCAACAGATACTGACTTACGGCCTCAAAGGCGTGGCGGCCTATGCAGATCACGCCGCCATACTGGGGCAATCCGATGACAAAGTCTATGCCTTCATCCATGAAGGTCTGGCGGCAACGCTCGACAAGAGCCTCGGCGTCAACGATCTGGTGGGGCTGGTTCTGAAATGCGGCGAAATCAACCTGCGCGCCATGGAACTTTTAGATGCGGCCAATACGGGTGCTTACGGACATCCGGTTCCAACGTCCGCGCCGCTGGGCGCCAAAAAAGGCAAGGCTATTCTGGTATCCGGCCACGACCTGAAAGACCTGGAAGAAATCCTCAAACAAAGTCAGGGAAAAGGCATCAATGTTTACACCCATGGCGAAATGCTGCCCTGCCACGGATATCCGGAACTGAAAAAATATCCTCATTTTTATGGACACTACGGCACCGCATGGCAGAACCAGAACAAGGAATTCGCGGCGTTTCCGGGGGCCATTTTAATGACCACCAACTGCATTCAAAAACCCAAAGAGTCCTATCAAGACAATATTTTCACCACAGGACTGGTGGGGTGGCCCGGTGTAACGCATATTGCGGACAAGAATTTTGCGCCGGTGATCGAAAAAGCCCTGAGCCTCCCCGGTTTTCCGGAAGATGTTCCCGGTAAATCCGTCATGGTCGGGTTTGCTCGAAACGCCGTCATGAATGTGGCCGGCGCGGTCATTGATGCAGTAAAAAACAAAGCCATACGCCACTTTTTCCTGGTCGGCGGCTGCGACGGCGCCAAGACCGGCAGGGATTACTATACGGAATTCGTCGAAAAAGTACCCGCTGATTGTGTGGTGCTAACCCTGGCCTGCGGAAAATTTCGGTTTTTCGATAAAGACCTCGGTAATATCGGCGGAATTCCCCGTCTTCTGGATATCGGTCAGTGCAACGACGCCTATTCCGCGGTGCAAATTGCCGTGGCGCTGGCCAATGCTTTCGAGTGCGGGGTCAATGATCTGCCGCTGTCCATGATTCTGTCCTGGTACGAACAGAAAGCCGTCGCGATTTTGCTGACCCTGCTGTATTTGGGCATCAAAGATATCCGTCTGGGGCCAAGTCTTCCGGCCTTTATTTCCCCCAATGTCCTGGATGTGCTGGTGAAAAATTTCAACATCATGCCCATCAAGACACCGGATGAAGACCTGAAGGCGATTCTGGGATAAAACCATAGAAAGAGGATTCATGCCATGAAATGTCCAGGACAGGATACCCAGTATTGGAAACCAGGGGCGATATTCGAGGCTGCATGTCCTAAATGCGGTGGTGTCGTTGAATTTTTCAAGGATGACACCACCCGGAAATGTCCGCATTGTGATCATCGTTTCGTCAATCCCAATATGGATTTCGGCTGCGCCGCCTATTGCCAGTTCGCCGAACAGTGCATTGGTGCAATGCCGGATGAGGTGCTGGCGCAGAAGGAAGATTTGCTGAAAGACCGGGTCGCCATCGAAATGAAACGGTATTTCAAAAGTGATTTCAAGCGCATTGGGCATGCGTCCCGGGTCGCCCGATACGCCGAGCGGATCGCCAAAACCGAAGCCGGTGATCTTGCGGTCATTTTATGCGCGGCGTATTTGCATGACATCGGAATCCACGAGGCCGAGCGCAAACACAGCAGCACCGCCGCCCGTTTTCAGGAGATGGAAGGCCCTCCCATCGCCAGAGATATCCTGTCCAGATTACATGCCAAAGACTCGCTGGTGGAAGAGGTCTGTGATATTGTCGGGCATCACCATCATCCCCGGCCTGAAGAGACGGTGAACTTCAAGGTTCTCTACGATGCGGATTTGATTACCAATATCGAAGAAAACCAAAAAGAGTCACCGTCTTCCACAGAACGTCTGAATCAGATGATTGCATCATCGTTTTTAACCGACAGCGGCCGCAAAGTGGCCCGCAATGTCCTGTTGCCATAGCGAGGTTTTTACATGAAAGTACTCAGAAAAATCATCCAGATTGATGAAGAACGCTGTGATGGATGTGGACAGTGTATTACGGGGTGCGCCGAGGGCGCGTTGAAGCTGATTGATGGCAAGGCCCGCGTGATATCGGATAAATATTGCGATGGTCTGGGGGCATGTATCGGCGAATGCCCCAGCGGCGCGCTGCATATCGTCGAGCGGGAAGCCGAAGAATTTGACGAAGCCGCGGTGGAAACGCTTTTGGAACAATCTCGCACGCCCGGATGCCCATCAACGAAACTCCAGATGTTTTCAGGGCCATCCGCCTGCGACAAGGCCAATCTGCCGACATCTTTAGACCCCGGAGACGTTTCCGCCCTGTCGCACTGGCCGGTGCAGATTCGGCTTGTACCTTCCAATGCACCGTTTTTGAATGGCGCGGATTTGCTGGTGGTGGCGGATTGCGTTCCGGTGGCGTATCCATCCATCCATCGGGATTTCTTGAAAGGCCGGGCCGTCATGATGGGGTGCCCTAAATTCGATGACGCCCAGGGGTATGTGGATAAATTCGCTCAGATCTGCAAAAACGCGGGCCTGAAAAGCATCACGGTCTTGATTATGGAAGTTCCCTGCTGCTCTGCGCTGCCGATGATTGTCCGTAAGGGGCTTCAGGCATCCGGGAAAAGTATTCCTCTGACTGAAATCGTCATCAGCACCCAGGGGAAGATATTGGAAACCAGAAAAGGGCAATGATCTTATTTATCAGCGCCCACCCACCCCAACCCTCCCCCGCCAGGGGGGAGGGAGCTTAAGGAAAACGTAGTTTGTAACCGCCTGGAGGATATACCCCCAGCACGGGGGCGTTCCAGGGTTATCGAAATGCCTTGTTTCGGATGGAAAAATCCGGATAGGCCATGACCGCCACCTCACTTTGATCAAGCCCGGCAAATTCCATTTCTTCCATCACCCGAATCGGAATGACTTTATCCAGAATTCTGAAAAACAGATACATTACCACGAATACAAATACGGCATTGGTTAAAACGCCGATGATCTGCGCCAGAAACTGGGATATGTCCCCATAAAAAAGCCCTCTGACCGGCCCTGCAATTCCGTTATAGTTGTCTCCATAGGTGCCATCGGCAAAAAGCCCCAGCGCCAGAACCCCCCACGCGCCGTTGAGGCCATGAACCGATATGGCGCCTACGGGATCATCTACCTTCATCACCCGTTCCACAAAAAAGATGCCGATACACAGAAGAATCCCGGCAATGGCGCCGATAATGACCGCCGATACCGAATTGACAAACGCACAGGGTGCGGTAATTGCCACCAGACCTGCCAGAAAGCCATTGGCGATCATTGAAATATCAGGTTTGCCATAACGCATCCACATATAAACCATGGATGAAAATGCAGCCGCCGCGGAAGCCAGCATCGTGTTGGCCGCCACAACACCAATTCTCAGGTCACCGCCCGCAAGCGACGATCCGGCGTTGAATCCGAACCATCCAAAGGCCAGAATAAAACATCCGGCAATTGCCATGGGGATGTGATGTCCCGGCAATGCGTTGGGCGTACCATCCGATCTATATTTGCCAAGGCGGGGACCCAGCACCATGGCCCCTGCGAGCGCCGCGACACCGCCTGTCATGTGTACGACCGAAGAACCGGCAAAGTCAACGAGGCCATGTCCGAGTCCGAACATTTTTCCGAGTTGTGACAGCCACCCGCCGCCCCACACCCAGTTGGCGTACAGAGGATATACGATGCCTGAAATAAAAAATCCATAAACCACAAAGGATTTGAACGTCCAGCGCTCCGCCATGGCCCCGGTGGGGATGGTGGCGGTCGTATCCATAAAAACCATTTGAAACAGAAAAATTGTGAATACCACCACGTCATAAGTATCGCCGGAAAGAAAGAACCCTTTGGCGCCGAACAGCCCGAACGATTTTCCGAACAGTGTGATACTGACTTCCTGGTTTAAAACGTTTCCGCCGCCCAGAGAGGCGATGCCGCCGACACCCCCCATCTGAATCGCAAATCCGCAAATCCAGTACCCCAAAAGCCCCAGTGCGTAGATCATGAAATTCATCGCCATGGTGTGTCCGGCATTCTTGGCCTGGGTAAAGCCGGTTTCAGCGAAGGCGAATCCAAGTTGCATGAACATCACCAGAAATCCGCAGATTAAGGTCCACATCACATTCATGGCAATCCGGTTATGACCGATCACATCCGCCAGCTTGACGGCCAGGGGTTCATTTGCCCCCATGCGCTGCATGTCTTCGGCGGTTGGCGCTCCGGAAGTGACGCCAATGACATCCGCCGTTCCACCTGTTGCCATCCCTGACGGATCCGGTTTCACCACGACCGATGTCGAGACGGGGGACGCAGCGTCTTCCGCGGCCGCCGATGAAACCGTTCCCCAATAGCCGACGGCCATTATCAGGCATATCGTCAGCATACGTATTACCGTTTTCCATTTCATCGTCATTTCCTCTTAACCCAAGTTCGTCAAAATTTAAGA
>JAJYBO010000299.1 GCA_021778975.1 Deltaproteobacteria bacterium | reverse complement strand
CAGCACCGGTCTCCAGAAACTGTTTTTCGAGTACGCTGGCTTCTTTCTGCATGTGTTCCAGATCGGAACGAGACATTTCCCGCACCGGCGCGTCAGCGATAATGTCTTTTCGTTTTTCTCTGGCGATGGCGCCTGCTTTTTTAAAGCGTGTCTGCAGGATAAAAATATCGTCCATCTCTAAAATCTGCTGCAGCAGGGTCTTGTTGTATCGGGGAATATCTTTGAGAAAATAGATGAGTTCGCCTTCACGGAAAAAAGATGTGAGTGACGCGACATCCGCGGGAATGATGCCGGGAAGCCGCGGAGAATTGGTGGAGTCAGCTTCCAGGGGACTCCAGGTAATGTGATCGTCGGAAAGTTCTGAAATTGCTCCGCCGCCTGTTGTGGAGCGCCAGAACTGAAAAATACCATTGTTCAGATGACAGCGGAGGGTAACAGCACCCATCTTTTCGCCTTTTTGGCACAAATCTGAAGGCGTCAGCGTGGTATTCAGATGTTTTCCGAACAGTGCATAATAGAGCGCGTAAATCATTGTGGATTTTCCAGAACGATTTTCCCCGTAAATTATGGAAAGTCCGGAAAAATCGAAAGTTCTGGATGTATAGCAGCCGATGTGTTCTGTTTTGAGCTGCTCAATCTCCATAAGGCAGCGCCCTGTCATGATCGGATTTCACGTCGTTTTCGGCAATTTGCTGATAGATATGGCGTTCATCCATGTATGGGTTTTTCATGGCTTCTTGAAATATTTGGATGATGCGCTCCGTATCCGCCTCTCCCACACCTTTGGAGGCTGTAAGCGTCTTCAATTCTTTGGCAAAAAGGCTAAAAAACATTTCCTGAGAGATCATGGCGTATCCTTAGAGTACCTTTTTCAATATCGCAACCACTTACCATATGTCACGATACACTGAAAATCGTAATAAATGATTGCAAAATAGATTTCAAGGGTTTTATATGTAAATCGCTATGGTTAAATGGCATGATGCCTCAAATTCCCGATAACCCCAACCAGTGAATTTTGAATGAAAAATACTCTGAACGTCATTGCGGCGGCCCCTCTTTTTAATGGGTTGAGCGTAGATGCGCTGCAAGCAATCCGCGCTATTGCGCTGCACAGGGATTATGAAAAGGGACAGACTATCTTTTCCGAAGGCGATCCTGGTGATGGATTTTATATTGTCGCCACAGGTTGTATCAAAATATACAAACTGTCCGCCGAAGGCAAGGAGCAGATTTTGCATATTTTTGGTGATGGAGAACCCTTTGGAGAAGTACCGGTGTTTTCGGGCAAACCATTTCCTGCCAGCGCCCAGACAATTCGTCGCAGCAGTCTGCTGTTTTTCCCAAAACCTGCATTTATTGCGGCAATTGCCCAAAATCCGTCGCTGGCGCTGAGTATGCTGGGTATTTTATCGCTGCGGCTTCGGGAATTCACCGTTCAGATTGAAAATTTATCGCTCAAGGAAGTTCCGGGCAGGTTGTCTTCCTATCTGCTCTATTTGTCCGGGGAGCAGAAAAATCCTGTCAGCGTCAAACTGAACATTTCCAAAAGCCAACTGGCCAGCCTGCTCGGAACGATTCCGGAAACGCTGTCACGGATCCTGGGCAAAATGGCTGCATCCCGACTGATTCGGGTACAGGGAAGCGATATTCAGATTCTCAACCGGGAAGAGCTTCAGAACCTGTCCGAAACCGGGAAGCTGGCGTAACGCATCACCCGTCAAGATCGAGATGTGTTATCGAACAGACGCGTCAATCCCGTGCTGGCTATCTCCCGGATGATTTCGGGGTAGAGGTAGGAGGCGTTGTTGGGTTCGGGGTTGATTTCGATGCACCGGGCGCCCCGTTCTTTGGCGATTCTGGGGAAAGCCGCGGCCGGATACACCACACCGGACGTGCCGATGCTGACAAACAGATCGCAGTTTCCGACAGCGGCCGCGGCTTCGTTCATTACATCGGGATTCAGACAATCTCCGAACCAGACGATGTCTGGCCGCAGCCATGCGCCGCAATCCTGGCATTTGCGGTTTTTGAAGGTTTCGCCCATATCGTCTGAAACCCCATGCCTCTGGCATCGGACGCGCCATAAACTGCCGTGCAGTTCGATAACCCGCCGGCTGCCGGCGCGTTGATGTATGCCGTCAATATTCTGTGTTATCACGGTGACATGAGGATGCTCTTGTTCGATCTGCGCCAGAAGATAGTGACCCGGATGCGGTTGACATGCCAGAACGCTTTTTCGCCGCAACTCATGAAAGTCGAGTACTTTTTCCGGATTTTCTTCGAAGGCTTCCTGAGAGGCGAATTCCTGCCAGCGATACTGATGCCAGATGCCGCCGCTTCCGCGATAGGTCGGCGCCCCGCTTTCGGCGGACATGCCGGCGCCCGTAAAGAAAACGATTGCCGGATGATCTGAGAGACGGAGGGGTTTCATAGTGTATTTTCCTGTTCGATATGGAGCAAATTGGAGATGACGATGCATCCGGCTGGAGATTTCGTGATGTTTTTCATCAGATGAAACTGATGGAGATGAAAATTATGATATCTTCAGCCCGGTTGAACAAGAGCGATTGTTGTTGTCATTGGTCCTGATTTGAGTGCCAAAACCAAATTTTTTCCCTATCAGCAATAACTGATCAACTACCGACTTGAGAACAAATAAAAATCCCATATGGGTGGGGATACGAACATAAAGCTCGGCGATAAGATTATCATTTGCATCATAACAATCAATATACGCTCTTGCACTTGTTTGAAGGCTTGAATCCATGTAATCCG
>JAJYBO010000298.1 GCA_021778975.1 Deltaproteobacteria bacterium | reverse complement strand
ACGTTCCTTATGAAGAACTGAAGAAAAATACCGCCCGTATGATGGGAAAACCATCGGGAAATATTGATGTAGATATGCCGTTCAACCGCGATGAAGTGGCCAGAGCCGCGGGGGATGCCTACGCCAGCGCGCTGGGAACATCGGACATGCCGGTCATTGAGGTGAAGATATCCGAAAAAATCGAAAACTACTGTGAAATCGGCAATATGGTGTGTGATATTTTCAAAAAACTGGGGGCTTCCTGCAAGGCCGGTACCAAAACTCGCGTCTGCCCGCAGAAAAAAGCCAAAAAAGCGGATGCCGGCAAACGAAATACTCCGGATATCTCCCGGCTCGTGGGGGTGGATTTACCGTTTGCGTTCGATGATGTGGCGGCCGCTGTGGGAGCGGAATACGCCATGCACCTGGAAACCGGAGAACACACGGTCTATACCTATGACGAAGTGAAACGACATGTTGCGGCCATGTCTTTCGGACAGGAATCGAAAATCAAACGTTCCGCCGATGTTGGACGCAGCGCTCTGGTCATTGACGATGAAGTAGCGGTCAACAACAATGTTCGAAAAATTCTGGAGAAAAAAGGCTATCATGTAGATCAGGCTGTCAGTCGCGACGAAGCTCTCGAAAAAGTGGATGGCCGCAGCTACCCGCTAATCATGCTGGATCTGAAAATGCCAGGGGTGAAGGGACTGGAGTTGCTGCAGCGTATTCGTGAGCGCAGACCCGAAGCGATGGTTGTCATCATTACCGGGTATGCCAGCGTAGAAACTGCTGTGGAGACCGCCAGGATGGGCGCTGTTGGTTATCTGGCCAAACCGTTTACGCCGGACGAAATCCGGGGCGCGGCGGACCAGGCGATTCGGCTGGCCGCGTGATTAAGGCATAGTGGATACCCCACATGAGAGCGACGCCGCCGATTTTGCTGCTGGCCGTATGTGCAGTGCTGTTTTCCGTTTGGGCAGAGGGAATCGCGTATTCAGATGGGGTATGCCCGAAAAGTCTTTACGGAACGTATCGAAAAATGCCAGTGAGCGGCATCATGCTGGCGGAAAATAGAAATCTTATTGAAAAAACAAGAAAAAATCCGAATCGTCTGTTTGTGAATCCGGAGGGTTTACTTGATTCTGCCGGTGTCCCCACCATCGCGGATATCCAGGAATTTTTTGAGCAGCACCCGGATGAGATGCTGGATATGATTCAAAATCCCGGGCAATGGCCATATCTGGCTGTCGCCACGGGAATCATCGCGGGCCGCGATATGGTCAAGATCGAAGGTGGGCGGCCAATCCCCGCCCATCTTCGAAAGATACTCCGTCGCTGGTATCCGGACGATCTGATGGATTCTGTGCGGTGGACGACCGTTCGAGGGGCTGTGCGTCAATACCTTCAGGAGGCGCGGATGAATTTTGAAAGCGATACCCTGGCGGTCACATTGATTGACGTTGTCATCTTCCGAAACGATAAACTGGCTGATGACGGGATGCTCTGGGCGCATGAACTCTATCATGTGCAGCAATATCGGCGGTGGGGCGTATTCGGTTTTGCCCGAAAATGGGTGGAAAATGCTTCGATCACGGGCCCTATCGAAGCCCCTGCCTATGCCAGACAGTCCGAAGCACAGCCATTTTTTAAACAGCGATGACGCAATGGAAACGCTCCCCATAATCATGCTCTATAAAAATTTCTTGACTTGCCCGTAATGCTTCACCCATAATTGCCACCTGACAAGTTAGGTGATTTCCGACATAGAATATACCATCATGCTTGCGTTGCATCCTTCGTCAGCACCAGGTTTTTGGCTGTCCTGTTTTTAAGATATCCCTGTCGTCCGGGGATGGAGAGAAGTGGGGTTATCACTTTAATAACAGCAAAAGGAGGCGTTTATGACAGAGAGTGTGTATAAGATTATCGAACTTGTAGGAAGCAGCGAAATCTCATGGGAAGATGCCGCTAAAAAAACCGTTGAAACCGCATCCAAAAGCCTTCGAGAATTGCGAATCGCCGAAATTGTCGAACAGGATCTCAAGGTAGAAGACGGCAAAGTTGTGGCATTCCGCGTCCGCGTTAAACTTTCATTTAAATACGAAAACTGATTTTACCAGCTCACACCGTCAAGGAAAAGATGTTCAATTTATTGACCATCTTTTCCTTATATTGCCTGCCGTCGTTTATCTGAATCCATCCATCAAGTTTGATGGCTTCGTAAAAAGTCCGGATGCTGCGTTGCGGCGCACCATAAGTACGCTTCACTCCTCAGGATTTGCGCGCCTTGCCTGCGGCCTTTTTACAAAGCCATCTGAAATTCGACTTTTTACGAGACCATCAAGTTTGATGCTCTCGTAAAAAGCGGTTCGATCTCCGCTGAAGGAGGAACGCTTATGTGGAAAACGGTCAGCGCTGGATGGGCCGGGGTCGAACCGGCCGTCAAACAGTTTCTCCCTCCCTGTCAGGCGCGATGTCCTATCAACGAGGATATTCAGAGAACCAACGTTCTGATCTCTCTGCTTCCGGAATATCCCGAGCAGGCCGTGGACGGCATTGTCCAGATCGGCGACTACCTCTACGAAAAAAATCCCTTCTTTCCGGTTTGCGGATATGTCTGCGGTATTTGTGAACTGGAGTGCAACTATCAGACGAAAGGCGGCGCCATCCGGCGACGGCTTTTAAAGCGTTTTATCGCTGATACTTACATGTATCAGATGGGAAAGCGAGAGGAATACCCGCTTATTCGAAATCGGGAAAACGTAGCTGTGGTGGGTGGCGGGCCAGCCGGGCTGATGTGCGCGT
>JAJYBO010000069.1 GCA_021778975.1 Deltaproteobacteria bacterium | reverse complement strand
GGACGGCTTTGTAAAAAGTTCGCAGGCAAGGCGCGCAAATCATGAGGAGTGAGGCGTACTTATGGTACGCCGCAACGACGAAGGATGCAGCGCAACGCAGCATCCGGACTTTTTACGAAGCCGTCAATTCTTGGAGGATTGCATTTTATGACGCCATATGATAACAGCTTCCAAAATATCTGATCTGGGCTGGCAAAATGATTATCAACGCTCAGTTAAAAGGAGAATGATGGAAATCCTGCCGCAGGAACCTGAATATTCTTCAGATCAATACTTGATTCTGGAACGTAAGGCGGAATACAGAAGCGAATATATCAACGGTCGCATATTCGCCATGGCCGGTTCCAGTCGCCAACACAATCAGATTACTTTCAATATCTCCGTTACGTTGGGCATCCAGATGAAGGGACGGGCATGTATTGCATATGCAAATGATATGCGCGTCAAAGTAAAACAAACGGGTTTATATACATATCCTGATGTTGTGGCCACCTGCAACGCCCCCTGTTTTGAAGATGCAGTTGCGGATACCCTGTTGAATCCCGCCGTTATTATCGAAGTCTTGTCCGATTCCACGGAAGCATACGACAGAGGCGGGAAATTTGCTCATTACCGGAGGCTGCCTTCCTTGCAGGAATATGTACTCATTGCTCAGGACAGTATCTGCGTGGAACATTATCTGCGTCAGAATGACAAGTGGGTTCTGACGGAAGTCAGCAACATATCGGAAAATCTCTCCCTTGAATCCCTTGATTGCATTTTATCGCTGACGGATATCTATGATAAAGTTGAAATCACGGATAAAGAGAGGTTCCACCTTATTTGAAAAGATGCGTTAATCGAATCATTTAGAATCCGCCTGAAACCCATCAGGTGTGGCGCATGGTTTCCAAAATCGTCATCCCCCAACAAAATGCCGGACAGGAGGTGTTTCATGTCAAGATTTTTAAAGACCCGCACAATCATCATCGGCGTGCTGATCGGCGTCGGCGTACTGGTTTCCAGGTCAGAAGCATTCGATTACCAACACCCGGAACACCTGAGCGCAGGAGAATGCTGGCGCCAGCTTCCGGACGGACGAATGGTCATTCGCAATGGCTCGGAATGCCCCGAAGCATATTCACGCACGGATGATACCTCAAACAGCGCTTCAGCGCCCACATGGGGCAATGTCGGCGTTCGACCCTATGGTACGCCTTATGGCGGTTTTCCGCCGTCAGGTTCATCGCTGGCAGTTGCCCCCGCAATGTCGGATGGGCTGCGCGTCAACAATTACTACTATGGCGGTTACGGCTATCCTGTCACCACAGATGAACATCACTGGCGACGCGGCCACATTTTTCATCCGGAACCAGCCAAACTACCACCCGACCAGGTGATTTACCAGAAAATCTTCAAAAATGCCTATCCGGGTCTCACCCCCGATCCGGATCCAAACTGGAATTCACGAAAAAGATCGTCATCCGAAAAACAATGAATATCACCAAATTCGCCATTCCAGAGATCATTTTTGGGCGAGGCAGCCTGAATTACGCGGGTCAGTGCGCCCTGCGGCTCGGCGCCCGAAAGGTGTTTCTGGTAAGTGATGCTGGCATCGAAAAGGCAGGCTGGGTGCAGCGCCTCATGGATATCCTGAAGAAGGAAGGCGTCGAATGGATTTATTATCCGGGTGTCACCCCCAATCCCCGCGATGTTCAGGTGGAACAGGGGGCTGAATTCTATCTTAAAAACGGCGCCGATGTCATTGTCGCCATTGGCGGCGGCAGTGCGATGGACACCGCCAAAGGCATTGCGATCATCGCCAGCAACGGCGGCCATATTCGGGATTACGAGGGCGCAAACCGGGTCAGCCGTCCCCTGCCGCCAATGGTCTTGATTACGACAACCGCCGGCAGTGGCTCGGATATTTCTCAGTTCTGCATCATCACCGATGTCAAAAGAGCGGTGAAGATGTCTATCATTACCCGCACGCTGGTGCCCAATATTTCCATTGTTGACCCGCTCATCCTTCGCACCAAAAGTGAAACCCTCATTATCCAGTCCGCCATTGACGCCCTGGCGCACGCTGTCGAGGCCTATACATCCACCATTGCATCGCCGTTTACAGAAATGCAGTCGCTGAAAGCCATTGATCTTATCTTCACCTATCTGCCTCGCGCCGTCGAGACACGCTCCATAGATTGTCTCGAAAAACTCAGCATAGCGGCGGTTTCCGCATCCATGGCCTTCAGCAACGCCAGCCTTGGCGCAGAACACGCTCTGGCGCATTCTCTGGGAGGACGTTTCGATATGCGGCACGGCGTCGTTCACCCGATTCTGCTCACCGCCGTCATGCGCTTCAACCTGGACTATGCGGAAAAAAAACTGGCGGATATCGGACGGGTCGTTTTAAACAAGACCCTCGACTCTCCACGAGAGACCGCACTGGCCGGCATCGAACGATTGGAAGCGTTTTTCGCCTCGTTCAACGTATCGCTCAAGCTCCGCCAGGAAATTTCGGAAAAAGACAAACACATATTGAAATCAATCTGCAAGACCGCTGTCAACGACGCCTGCAATCTTACCAACCCCCGCCCCGCCTCCTGGCAGGAACTGCTGGCAATATGCCAGGAGGTCTGGTGATGAAATCGCCCACGACACTGGAAGATCTGGTCGGAATCGAGTACTGCAAACTCGGATTCTATCAGGATTTACAGCAAAAAGTGGAACAACTGAAGACATCGAACCAGGAACTGGAGAAAAAACGCCGGGAAATCCAGGCCGTACTCGATGGCATCACGGATTTGATGCTTGTCTTGTCCGAAGATATGAAAATTCAGCAGGTCAATTATGTCTTCACCAAGTGGTTTCCAGGCATTGATCCCATCGGACGTTTTTGTTATCAGGTGCTGAGAGGAACAACCCGCCCCTGTGATGACTGCCCGGCCCGTCGCGCGCTCGATCTCTGCCAGGTCGTCAAAGATATCTGTATCTACAAGATTGACAATAAATTCAGGCAGTTTGAAATTATCGCCTCTCCCCTGAAGACTGACCCCGCCGGAGAACACAACGTACTTCTGTTCAAACGGGATGTTACGCTGGAAAAAGAATATCAGGCGCAATTCTACCAGGCAGAGAAAATGGCGACGGTCGGCGTGCTGGCAGCGGGCGTGGCGCACGAGATCAACAACCCTCTGGCGGCGATCAATGGCTTTGCCGAGGGCCTGAAACGAAGAATCACACGCATTCGTGAAAAGATTGACGGAAAACTGGTTGAAGATTTTGAGGAATATACCGATACCATCATCAAGGAATGTCTTCGCTGCCGGGATATTGTCCAGATTCTTCTCACTTTCAGCCGACCTGTGGGGTCCGGCCATTGTCCGGTGGATATGAACCAGTGCGTCAAAGACACCCTGTTCATTCTCAAACATCGTTTCAAGGAACGAAACAACGTCACCATCGAGGCCGATCTGCAACCAAATCTGCCAATGATTCTGGGCGATGAATCCCAGATGAAACAGGTTATCATCAACTTGCTCACCAACGCCCTGGACGCCACCATCAATGGCGGTGACATCCGGGTCATTACCGGTGCCGGCCCAAAGGGCGCGGTGAATCTGATTGTCCGGGATTCTGGCTGCGGCATTCCCGCATCGCTGAAGGATAAACTCTTTGAACCATTTTTTACCACCAAACCGGTGGGGCAGGGAATCGGGGTCGGTCTATCCACCTGCTACACGATCGTCAACAATCATCGGGGAGAGATCAGCGTGATCAGCGAGGAAGGACATGGGGCATCGTTCAAGGTTTCCATTCCAGAAATGAATCTCGCATGATCCTTGCGGCTCAATAACCTGTTTGAAATACAGCGATTGATATGGGAAAAGAAACTTACGCCATTCTGGTCATAGATGATGAAGAACCCATACGGAGGCTTCTGCAAAAGGAACTGGCCGCGGATCAGCGCGAAGTTTTGACCGCTGTTGACGCCGCGGACGCCCGCAACATGCTTCGCAGCCACTGGTTTGATGTCATTGTCATGGATTTGCGTCTGCCCGACGTTCATGATCTGGATTTGTTGATCGAGATCAAGGATTCCATCCCCCATATCGAGGTGGTGGTCATTACGGGTCATGGAGATATTGACAGCGCGGTCAAGGCCATGAAATTGGGCGCCTGCGATTTCATCCGCAAACCGTTCAACCTGGACAGGCTGGATCTCATCGTCGAAAAAGCCCACCAGCGGGTATTGCTGTCTCGCGAAAACTCGATACTGCGTCACAGCAGCAATCTCGATCCGGTGCAATTTATCGGCAATTCACGTGCGGTGCGGGATATCCGGTTTCTGGTCACCAAAGTGGCGCCGGCGAAAATTCCGGTTCTGATTACCGGTGAGTCCGGCGTCGGTAAAGATGTCATCGCCCGATTGATCCACCAGGAGTCGGCCTGCGCGGATAGACCGATGATTGTCAAAAACTGCGCCTCCCTCCAAAAGGAGCTGGCCCGAAGCGAATTGTTCGGGCATATGAAGGGCGCGTTTACCGGCGCGGTCGAATCTCGTGAAGGGCTGATGGCCTATGCCCATGATTCCACGCTGTTTCTCGATGAGATCGGCGAGTTGCCGATGGAGGTGCAGGCGTCATTGCTGAGGGCGCTGGAAACCCAGACATTCCGAAGGGTCGGAGAAAAAGAGGAACGCAAGGTCAATGTCCGCTTTTTGTTTGCCACCAACCGCAATTTGGTCGAAGAAGTGGACCGCGGTCGTTTCAACGAAGCGTTCTTTCACCGGATCAACGCCTTCATCATTGAAATACCTGCGATCCGGGATCGCAAGGAGGACCTGCCGCTTCTGGTGAATTATTTTCTGACACGGCTGAGTCCGGACAAATCTTCCTATCGGATTGTGGACAGCGCCATGGATTGTCTTCTTCGCTATAGCTGGCCGGGAAACGTTCGTGAACTGCGCAATGTCATCGAGCGTTCGATCATTCTGGCCGAAAACAACATCATCACTGAACGCTGCCTGCCCCGCGAACTGGTTTCCTCCGCGGAAGACAACCTGGCGACGTTGACCCTGGCGTCGGTGGAGAAAAACCATATCCTGAAGATGTTACAATTTTTTAACGGCAATCGGCAAAAGACCTCCGAAACACTGGGGATCAGCAGAAAAACCCTGTACCGAAAGCTGGCGGAATACAACATTCATTAGTGGACTTACCCCAACATATCTCCCCATCATCCCCATGAATTTGAAAACCACTTCTGGCCGTACATTGCTTCTCAAGGACGTATTGTCCCATTTGCCCATTCAACTGTTTCATTTTGACACATGATCTTAACCCATCGGTTTTTCAGGGATAATAAAAGGTCTGTTCATCAAAGACTCTCCATTGCGCCTCCGTACCGCTGTCGTCAAGGACAATACCGCCTGTTCCATCCAGAGCATATTTAGCATAACAAATTGTTATAACTTCTTTTTTATTGTTGGTACAATGTTTGCTCTATTGTTCATAAACGCTTTGAAGCGCTTATAACAAATGGATGGCAATTCAAAAATTGGGTTTTTGTAAAGCCGTCACTTTTAAACAACATTCTGAGCAAAGAGAGGTATATTATGGCTATTCGTGAAGAAGTTTACGGTTATTTCATTCCCAGTGTCACCCTGATCGGTATTGGCGCTTCCAAAGAAATTCCTAATAAAATAAAGGTGCTTGGCGGCAGCAAACCATTGATTGTCACCGACAAGGGCATTACCGGCGCGGGCATCACCAAACAGATCACCGATCTGCTGGAACAGGCGGGAATGAAATATGTCGTTTACGATGAAACCATTCCCAATCCGACCGACGCCAATGTCCATGCGGGCGTTGATGTCTATAAAAAGAATGCTTGTGACAGCTTGATTACACTGGGAGGCGGAAGTTCGCACGACTGTGGCAAGGGCGTCGGTCTGGTGATCGCGAATGGCGGCAGAATTCAAGACTTTGAGGGCGTTGACAAATCTTCCAACCCCATGCCGCCTTACGTCGCCGTGAATACGACCGCTGGCACCGCATCCGAAATGACCCGGTTTTGCATCATCACCGACACGAAACGAAAGGTGAAAATGGCGATTGTGGATTGGCGGGTTACCCCTGGCATCGCTCTGGACGATCCGCTTCTGATGATGGGGATGCCGCCGGCGCTGACCGCTGCAACCGGTATGGATGCCCTCACCCACGCGGTCGAAGCTTATGTTTCCACCATCGCCACCCCCATGACCGATTCGGCCGCCGAAAAAGCCATCGAGCTTATCGCGACGCATCTGCGTCCGGCTGTCGCCAATGGCGGCGATATCGTCGCCCGCGAGGGGATGTGCTACGCCCAGTATCTTGCAGGTATGGCTTTCAACAACGCCAGCCTGGGACATGTTCACGCGATGGCGCATCAGCTTGGCGGCTTCTATGATCTGCCGCATGGAGAATGTAACGCCATTTTGCTGCCCCATGTATGCAGGTTCAACCTGATCGCCAAAATGGATCGCTTCGCCAAAATTGCCCGGTTGATGGGAGAAAATGTCGAGGGGCTTTCCACCCGCGACGCGGCGGATCTGGCCATAGAGGCCATTCAGAAGCTTTCTGCCGACATCCGGATTCCGGCAGGATTGGTCGAACTTGGCAAACGTTACGGCAAAACGGTTAAAGCCGAAGATATTGATGTCATGACCACCAATGCCCAGAAAGACGCATGCGGCCTGACCAACCCGCGATGTCCGAAAGACGCCGATGTAAAGGCGATTTACACGGCGGCGTTGTAATCCCCGACCTGTATCCGGGACGCGGGCAACACCGCGTCCCGGTCTCTATGTTTCCGAAATTCTGGAAACACCTCGCGTATCTCTCCTTTCGCGGACCCGAATCTTCCCCAACCTGACAGGCTTGTCGCGGCATTGCGCTGCATTCTTGACACTTGAATACAGAAAAAGTATATGTGGCCAGTATCGCAGGGGGTGTTCTCTGCATGATGTATCGCTGGTTGCAGCGTCAGATGGTCATTCTCGGAGGAATATTCATGTTCGGTATCGGTATGTCTGAAATACTGCTGATTCTGGTGATCGCTTTAATCGTGCTGGGACCTCAGAAACTGCCCGAAGTCGCACGATTTATAGGAAAGGCGTTGAATGAAATCCGGCGGGCGACAAACGAAATCAAGGTATCCATGGATGTGGACAGTGGGTTAAAAGACATAAAAAAGTCTTTTTCAGAAATGAATTCCGGCTATGATCCCTCAGAACGCCAGCATTCCGACCCCCAAACGCCTCCGGTATCTCCGACGCCACCTTCGGGAGAAGCACCCGCCTCCCAACCTTCAGACAAACAAACGCATACCGTAAGCTGATACAGGACAAACGCTCTCATGCAAGAGAAAGACAAGATTCCCTTTACCGATCACCTGGAAGAACTCAGAAAACGTCTGATTATCTGCATAGTTGCCGTAATCGTTGGATTCATCGTTTCGTATTGCTTCAAAGAATGGCTGTTCAAATTTTTGACCTATCCGCTGATTTCAGCCATGAAGCCCGGCGAAAACCTGATTTACACCAATCTGCCGGAAGCCTTTTTCACCTACCTGCGGGTGGCCCTCCTGGCGGGCATTGTGCTGGCGGCGCCGGTCATTCTCTATCAATTCTGGATGTTCGTAGCGCCCGGGCTTTATCACAAAGAGCGGCGGATGCTGGGGCCGATTCTTTTTTTCTCTGTGCTTTTTTTCATTGGCGGCGCCGTTTTTGGGTACGTCGTCGTTTTCCCCCTCGGATTTCATTTCTTCCTCAGTTTCGCTACCGATACCATCCGTCCGCTCCCTACCATGAGCGAATATCTCAGTCTGGCGTCCACATTTCTGCTGGCGTTTGGGCTGGTGTTCGAGCTTCCGCTGGTGATCGTGTTTTTCGTCAAGCTGGGGATTATTTCCATTGACTTTTTAACCAAAAACAGAAAATATGCCATACTTGTCTGTTTCATTGTTGCAGCTATATTGACGCCGCCGGACGTTGTTTCCCAGACGCTTATGGCGGTTCCCATGGTTGCGCTATACGAAATCGGCATCATCGGCGCACGGATATTCGCTTCCAAAAAACCGGCGGAAGATATTCCGGAAGCGGATATTCCCGAACATAATGAAGAACATGAAAGCGGTGAAGACAATACGGAAACCTGAGATACCGCCGATCCGGCCCCGGATGGCTTTACAATGTCTAACCAGGAAAGCGGCTGCACATCTCGATACTGCATCGGGTATGCGGTGACGCTTATCCCATTAACAACAAAAAGGAGAAAGGAGAGTAAAACGTCATGAAGAGGTCATTGTTGGTTGCGATGGTTGTGGGGGTTGCCGCTATGTTTGGATCTGTGGCGCTGTATGCGGGAACCAACCCGCCCGATGTCATCAAGATGGAGGATGCCAAACTCTATCCCAAGCATACGAAAGGCATTGTTGTGTTCTCACACAAGAAACATGTGACGGACTACAAGGACACCTGTGGCGATTGTCATCATGACAAGGACGGCAAGCCGCTGACCAATCTCAAACCGGGCGATAACGTACAACCCTGTTACGAATGCCACAACAAGCCTGGCGAGAAACCCAAAGGAAAAGACGCCCCCAAACTGACGGAAAAAGAAACGTTGCAGTATCATGCCGAAGCGATGCACAAAAAGTGTATTGGCTGCCATAGAGAATACAACAAAAAGAACAACACGAACGCCGCGCCAACAACCTGTATCAAATGCCATCCCAAAGCCGGTTGATGCGCCGATGATGTAAAAAACAGTATGCAGCAAAAAAAAGGCAGTGACCATGAGGATCATCGTCATTGCCTTTTTTTTGTTGAATGCATCGGAACATCGGAATGACCGATGGTGCAGTTCGGGTGCGGCTCAGCGACTGTGGCTGGTGGTGCGATGTATATCGGCAAGTTGCAGATAGTGAGCGACCGGATCGGTAAACAGAGACGTATCTTCCGGAGAATACGCTTTTTTGAAAACAGCCGGCGCGCCGGCCACCATATGAAATGGCCCCACTTTCTGAGCGGATTTCACCAAAGAACCGGCCGCCACGATAGAGCCTTTCAAAATTCTGGCGTCGTTCAATATAATGGCCCCCATTCCAATCAGGCAGCATTCTTCGATATGGCAGCCGTGGATGATGGCGTTGTGTCCCACCGTGACATTTTCACCCACATACGCGGGTTTGCCATAATCGGTATGAATGGTGCAGTTATCCTGAATATTGGTATTTTCCCCGATAAAAATCGGCGCCATATCCCCTCTTAAAACAGCGCCGTACCAGATGCTGACGCCATCCTGAATTTCAACCTCGCCGACAATTACCGCCGTGGGCGCGATGAATACATTTTTGCCGATTATCGGCTTTTTCTCTCCCAGATCAATGATCATACAAGCCTCACCATATTGACGACTTCGTAAAAAAACTGCATGCTGCGTTGTGCTGCATCCTTTCAACGACGAAGGATTTGCGCGCCTTGCCTGCGAACTTTTTACGAAGCCGTCCGAAATTCGATTTTTTACGAGACCATCATGTTGAATTGTTACAGATGGATATCCATAAAACAAAGTGACCACTAAAGTCAAAGAAAATTCGGATGATGACAGGGCTATCCGGTTTGACTTTTCGGGAACGCACAGGGTATAATTGCGGGATACAGGGCAGGGAAGTCGGACGCGTTTACCTGTACAACCCCTATTTTTGCAAGGCGCCATGAAAGATTATTATCAAACGCTGGGCGTTTCAAAAGATGCAACATCCCGGCAGATCAAGACCGCATATCGTGAACTGGCGTTTAAATACCATCCGGATCAGTGTAAGGATCCGAGCGGTGTCGAAAACATGAAGGCCATCAACGAAGCCTATGCGGTTCTGTCAAACACCCAGAAGCGCAAAGAATACGATTCGCTTCAGCACCAATACGGCGAGGCCGCCTACGGACGTTTCCGCAGTACTTATTCCGAGCAGGACATATTCAGCGGGTCAGATATCCATCAGATATTCGAAGAAATGGCCAAGTCATTTGGAATACGGGGGTTTGACGCCATTTTCAAGGAATATTACGGACAGAATTACAAAGCTTACGAAACCAGCGGGCAGAGATTCAACGCCCGTGGTTTTGTCTTCAATGGGGATATGGGAATGCCAATACTCAATAAATCCATGATTACTGAAAAATTAGGAAAGATAGCCCGGAAGATTCTTCCCCGAAAAGCAGATCGCACACAATCGCCAAAGGCCGCCGACTACTACGACGTGATTCACATCGAGCCTGAACTGGCTAAAACCGGCGGTCCTTACGCCTACTACCTGCGTTCTTATTCCAGAAGGCTTGTGGTCAAGATTCCGCCAGGGGTTCGGGAAGGTCAGAAGATCCGACTGGCAGGCATGGGAGAAGCCGGAAAGAACGGAATTCCATCCGGAGATTTGTATCTCAAGGTTTCTTTGAAAGAACCGCTGTTTCAAAAAATCAAGGCGATGATTGCATCGAAATTGAAGAAGTCGTCATGATGGATGGGCCAGTTCCCTGCCTCCCCAAAAATAACCTTCCAGCGTAGGGGCGATCCTTGCGATCGCCCTCTGGCTCACGACGTTACCCTCGAAAATCCAGCCCCAGCGTTTTTCTTCGATCTTCGACATGCCGCCGGATGAGAACCGCGGCGGCTTCCGGATCCGGCTCCACGGCGAACACCGCACCCACGACATCTTTCAGTCCTTCCGTCAGCAGCTTGACGACGTTCATGCTGCCGGCGATGGGCGGCATGGGCCCCAGCACCGTATAAACGCCGGAGGCCACAAAATAGGCGGCGATGGAAACCGCTTTCTCCGAATACCACTCCGGCGCCGCTCCGGCAATGGGAAGATCGCTCAAATCCACGTTCAACGCATTGGCCAGCGCGGAAGCCAGCACCAGAATGCGCACGTTGTCCACACAGCTTCCCAGATGCAGCACCGGCGGAATTCCCAGGGCGCCGCACACCTCTTTCAGCCCCGGGCCTGCAAAGCGGATGGATTCCGGCATCTTGAGTCCGGCTTTGGCCGTGGCGATGGCGGCGCATCCGGTATCCACCACCAGGATGTCGTTTTCGACAAGCCGTCTGGCCAGGGTCACATGACCGTGGTCATGAAGGATTTTCGGGTTGTTGCAGCCCACGATACCGGCGGCCCCGCGGATTTTTCCGGATTTGATGGCCTCGATGAGCGGGGCGGCCGATCCGCCCAGCGCGGCGATAATGGCTTCCACCGAAAAGCCGCCCAAGGACTGAACCGGTTCGACCGGCACATACACGCGGCCCCGCCGGCTGAAATTTTCGATGGCTTCCCGGATGAGCTGTTTAGCCAGCTCCTCGGCGTTTTCCGGATGGAATTCCCGGTGTTCCATTCCCGGGAACCGGGCTTTGTCGCTGGTGCTGATCATGCGGGTATGATAGCAGGACGCCACCTGCCCTAAAGACGGCATGATGCACTGATAATCCACGATCATCATGTCCACCGCGCCGGTGGAAAGAATCAGCTCCGTCATGAGGTGGTTTCCGGCCATTGGAATGCCGTGGCGCATCAGCAGCTCGTTTCCGGTGCAGCAGACGCCGGCCAGGTTGACGCCTGTGGCGCCGGCGGCTTCGGCGAGCCGTGTCATCTCGGACGAAGCGGCGGCCAGCAGGATCATCTCGGAAACCACCGGATTGTGCCCGTGAACCACGATATTGACCTGATCTTTTTTGAGAACGCCGACATTGACGCTGGCGGGTCTGGGGGTTGGCGTTCCGAAAAGAATATCTGAAACCTCGCTG
>JAJYBO010000068.1 GCA_021778975.1 Deltaproteobacteria bacterium | reverse complement strand
GGATACATGCTCAAAGGGTGACGTGGCCAGTATGCGCATTTCCGAAAACATCCAGAGCGGCGTTTCACTGATGGCGTCGAAAGTAGATATGACTCATTCCATCAAGGGGAAAATCGTCCTGTTCTATATGGCGGTGCTGTTTGTTGTCCTGGCTGTTTTCGGGATGCTGCTCTATTTCAGCCTGGTCAAAATCATCTACAGCGCCATTGATTCCGGTCTGATGTCCCGCAGCAGGGCGCTGGCCACTTTGATTCGAGACAATGACGACGCGTCGGAATTCAATTTTTCGGACGACGCCCTGTGGGAGTATCACTCCAGAAAATCGAAAAGTTTTTTTCAGATCCGCCGCTCCGACGGCGCCATCATAGAAAAATCCGAATCCATCGGATCGCTTGAACTGCCCTATTCCCCGCAAAAAGAGCCTGTGACATTTCAGACCATTTTTTTCAAGGGGGAAAAGACGCGGATGATCAATCTGCAGATAACTCTTGAAAATCACGATCCGACAAAGGACCGGGTTCTGATCGTTCAGTGCGCCGAGGATATTGACGAGTCACTGGAGTTGCTGGACACCTACCGGATCATTCTGATCGTCGTCGGTCTGGGCATCATGCTGCTTTCGTCATCCGGAGGGTTTCTGATCGCCCGGAAAGGGCTGAAGCCGGTTAAGGACATCTCTCAGGTTATCAGCCGCATTTCAGAATCCAATCTTTCGGAACGGATCTCGACAGAGAGCATTCCGACAGAACTGAAACCCCTTGCCGTCGCCTTCAATCATACGTTCGACAACCTCGAAAAATCCTTCAACCGGCAGAAACAGTTTTTCTCGGATGTATCCCATGAACTCAGAACCCCTTTAGCCGTTATTCTGAGCCAGAGCGAAATCACCCTGAGAAAGCAAAGAACACTCACGGAATACCAGGATGCTCTGTCCGGTATCGTTGAAGCCTCGCAGCTCATGTCGCATATGGTGCAAAAACTCCTCACACTGGCGCGTCTTGGAACCGACAGGGTCGAGTTGCGGTTTGAGCCGGTGGATCTGGGAGAAATCGTCCCCGATGTTACAGGGATTCTGAAACCGCTTGCCTTAAAGGGGCGGATTGCGATAGAAATACCGGACACCGGGCCTCACGCATATATGGTTTTCGGAGACAGGGCGGCGCTTCTCGAAGTATTCATGAATCTGATTGACAACGCGATCAAGTACAATGTGACTTCCGGTAAGATCGTCATCGCGTTCCGGCGCGAGCGCGATGCTATCATCACCGACATCACGGATACCGGCGTCGGGATACCGGAAAAAGATCTGGAACGGATATGCGACCGGTTTTACCGCGTGGACAAGTCCCGCTCCAAAAAAATCGATGGCGTCGGGCTGGGGCTGAGCATCTGTGATGAAATCGTGAAACTGCACGGCGGCGGCATCTCCTTTCAGAGCCGGCTCGGAAAGGGCACCACAGTGTCGGTGCGTCTTGCCGCCGTCTCGCATATGGTACATTCTCTATCGAACGAAAAAGGACAGGATCATGGAAACATACCCGTGTAAAGGGTTCCGGGCGGCGGGTGTCGCTGCCGGCCTCAAAAAAAACGGCCATAAAGATCTGGGGCTGATCGCCTCAACGACACCGGCGGTCGCCGCCGGTGTTTTCACGCAAAACCGGGTTCAGGCGGCCCCTGTCATGCTGGACAGGGAGCGCATCCGCTCCGGCCTCTGCCAGGCCGTTGTGGCCAACAGCGGCAACGCCAATTGCTGCACCGGCGAGGCGGGAATGCAGGCCGCCCGAGAGACGGCGCGTCTTGCGGCGTCCGCTCTGGGAATCTCCGAAGACCTCGTGCTGGTAGCCTCCACCGGCGTCATCGGTCAGCCGCTTCCGGTGGATAAGATCGGCGGCGTCATGCCCTCTTTAGCGGCTTCGTTGCAGCCGGACGGCTTTAAGACATTTGCCGAAGCCATCATGACGACGGATACTGTTCCCAAGCTGATATCCCGTGAGGGAATGCTGGCCGGCAAGCCGTTCACCATTGTCGGAGCCGCCAAGGGGGCCGGAATGATCGCGCCGAACATGGCGACGCTTCTCTGTTTTGTCTGCACGGATATCGGCGCCACCGCCGACCAGCTTCACGCCTGTCTTTCAGAATCGGTGCAGCAGTCCTTCAACCGCATCACCGTTGACGGCGACACCAGCACCAACGACACCGCCCTGATTCTGGCCAGCGGCCTTTCCGGCGCTGTCATCCGCGGCGCCGACGATCAGGCCGTTTTTCAAAAAGTTTTGAGCGGCGTTCTGATTGATTTGGCTAAACTTCTGGTCAAAGACGGCGAAGGGGCGACCAAACTGGTCGAGGTTTGCGTCAAAGGCGCGGCCTCTGAGGGCGACGCTCGAAAAATCGCCGACACGGTGGCCAATTCGAATCTGGTGAAAACCGCCATTTTCGGAGAAGACGCCAACTGGGGCCGGATTCTGGCCGCCGCCGGCAGATCGGGTGTCGCGCTCGATCCCAACCGCACCGATATTTTTTTCAATGACGTCCTGATGTTTTCGGAAGGCAGCGGCAGGGGCGCCGCCGCTGAAGATGAAGTCTCCCGGATTCTCAAACGTCCCGAATTCGTCATTACCGTGGACATTCATGACGGCGATTGTCGGTCTTCCGTATGGACCTGTGACTTCTCCGTGGACTATGTCCGCATCAACGCGGATTACCGATCGTGAAACCGGAGCCGTCCCGACAGCCGACGGATTCCGGAACTTCGGTGCGGCTCCAGAAATATCTTTCCATCGCCGGCGCCTGCTCGAGGCGTCACGGCGAAGAACTGATGCTGGCGGGGAGAGTGTCGGTCAACGGAAGCGTCGTGACGGCGCTGGGGGCCCGCGTGGATCCCGCACGGGATCGCGTCGAACTTGACGGCTGCCCGGTCGTGGCGCGGCAGCGCACCGTCTATATCGCCCTGAACAAACCCGCCGGCTACGTGACAAGCTGCCGGCAGCCCGGCGAGAAGCTCGTGACAGAGCTGGTGGATATTCCGGAGCGGGTCTATCCGGTCGGCCGTCTGGACAAAGACTCCACCGGGCTGCTCCTTCTGACCAACGACGGTGCGCTGCATCACGGACTTTCCCACCCGTCTTTCGATCATGAGAAGGAGTATGTGGTGACGCTGGCCGCCCCGATTTCAGACGCTGCGCTTCAGAAGATGGCTGACGGCATGATGCTGATGGGATCCTGCACTCGTCCCGCCGAAGTCCACCGCATCTCACTTCGGCGCTTCCGAATTATCCTCAAGGAAGGAAAAAACCGGCAGATCCGGCGGATGGTGCAAAAAGTGGGGCAGACGGTTATCAAACTTCATCGGATCCGGATATCCGGTATCCGCCTGGGGGATCTTGAAAGCGGCAAGTGGCGCTACCTTGATCCCGAAGAAATTCCGGTTATTTCAAGCCGTCGCGAATAAACCTGACGGGTTCGTAAAACCTGCCCGATCGAACCTGAAGCCATTACCGATTTCCGCCAATCCAGCCCCCGAAAGATCCCAGTATGGAGCCTTCTTCCTGGCTGCCGCCGCGCTGAGGCGCTGCGCTCAACATACGGCCGGCCAGTCTGGAAAACGGCAGGGATTGCAGCCAGATTTTTCCCGGGCCCTGAAGCACCGCGAAAAAGAACCCTTCGCCGCCGAAAAGCGCTGTTTTGATGCCGCCTGTCTGCTCGATATCGAACTGAACACTGGGTTCAAACCCCACGATGCAGCCGACATCCACATGAATGATTTCTCCGGCGGAAAGCCGGCGCTCCATGATCGTGCCGCCGGCGTGAACGAACGCCATGCCGTCGCCTTCCAGCTTCTGCATGATAAACCCCTCGCCGCCGAAAAGCCCTGTCAGTATTTTGCGCTGGAAATAAATGCTGATAGCCACGCCTCTGGCCGCGCACAGATAGCTGTCTTTCTGGCAGATCAGACAGCCGCCAATATCCGGAAGACGGATCGGAATGATATTTCCGGGAAATGGCGCTGCAAAGGCGACATGCCCCTTGCCGCCGCCGGTCTGCGTAAAGACGGTCATAAACAGGCTTTCACCGGTCAGAAGACGCTTTCCCGCGCCGATCAGTTTATCCATGAAAGTACCGCCCATGCCGGCGCTGGAGCCGTCTCCGAATATGGTTTCCATCTGAACCGTGCTGTCTTTGTACATCATGGCGCCGGCTTCGGCCACAGCGCTTTCGCCAGGATCCAGCTCAACTTCCACATATTGCATCTCGGCGCCCATGATTTTGTAATCAATTTCATCGGCCCTGCCGCAATTTCCATGCGGCGGCGGGCCTCCGGTAACGACGGGTGAAGACTGCAATTCCGGAACCTGAGAAATGGGCGTCCAGGACGCCATGCCTTCTCGCCAGGCAAATCCCCTGGCGTTCTGGCGCGCATATTGAGTGGCCTGTTCCGCGCTCATCGGCCCCATCTGATTGCCGTCATAGCTGAGATACCATTGAATCATTCTGCGAATTCCTTTCGAGAAAAAAGTGATGATAGGCGACTGACAGAAGGCTGATCTCCAGCAACGCTGCAAGCCGCTGTTCCATGTCCGATATTGACAACTAACGGATGCCTTATTACATATTCATGAATATCAAGACCATTTCTTTCATCACACTCCATTCGGACACCTTATGAATACGGAATCTCCGACGACGATCGGTCCTGAAGACATCGAAATGCGGCTTTTTCTGGAAGCCATCTATCTGAGATACGGCTGCGATTTCAGAGAATATTCCGAGGTTCATATCAAGCGGCGGATTCTGAACCTGCTCACGATGTCCGGTCTTTCCAGCATTTCCGAAATGCAGCATCAGGCGCTCTATGATGCTGCATTTTTCGAGACGCTCCGCCAGAGTTTTTCCATCAACGTCACCGAAATGTTTCGGGATCCTCCGTTTTACAAAGCTGTTCGGGAAAAGATTGTTCCGAAGCTTAAATCACTTGCCTTTGCCCGGATATGGCATCCCGGATGCGCCAGCGGCGAAGAGATTTACTCGATGGCCATTCTGCTCACCGAAGAAGGCGTTTACGAAAAAACACGCCTCTATGCAACGGATTTCAACCCTCAGATACTCGAAAAAGCCAAAGCAGGCGCTTACGCGCTCGATCGCATGAAGACATACACCCGGAACTACCAGAAATCCGGTGGACAGGCGTCGTTTGCGGATTATTACGCGGCCTCACGCGATGCGGCGATACTGGACGAACGACTGAAGAAAAACATCCATTTCGCGGAACACAATCTGGCGACAGACGGCGTGTTCGGCGAAATGGACATGATCGTGTGCCGCAACGTTCTCATCTATTTCACCCGGAAACTTCAGGATCGGGTGCTGAAACTATTTGCGGACAGCCTGCATCCCGGCGGGTTTCTGTGTCTCGGCTCTCAGGAAAGCCTGAAGTTTTCCGCATGGGCCGATTGTTTCGAACCGGTGGTGGATTCCGAAAAAATTTACCGGAAAAAAACTGATTCGACGGATGCTGCGGATTGACGAGGGCCGGCCAGACCGGATCCCGTCAGCGCTCCAGAAATTTCCGGTATTCCACCATGCGGGAAAACGCCTTCACGGCCCGCTCAGGACTTTCATAAAACACGGCCTTATATCGGGCGTCCGGAATGCTGCAAACGGTCTTGTCCTGATAATCCCTCAGCAGACTGACGCCGAAAACGGGTTTTTCACAGGTTTCCATCAGACGGATGATGCGCCGGACGTATTCGGCGTCAAAGTTGAGCAGGTCCTGGTTCATGGCGGCCAGAATTTCCGGCGTATAGGTTGGATCGGCTTTGATCACCGACTCGATGAGTTTGTTGACCAGAATCCGCCGGCCCATGATCCCCAGATTGATCACCGCATCACAGCCATCCCAGTGCATCAGGGATTCCATGATTTTAAGGGGAATGGACATGTCGTTTTCACCGACGATATCCACCGGATTGGAGCGGCTCCAGTACGGCGGCAGAATGGCGTCCATATCACGGATCAACGCTTCGGGAAGTTCCGGCACCGTAATATGATATTCCGAACACAAGTCCGCAGTGACCACGCCCCAGCCGCCGCCAAGCGTCATGATGGCCACCCGGTTGCCGCGGGGCAGCGGCAACGAAGAAAACGCCGCGGACAGATCGAGCAGGTCCATGGAGCGCCCCACCTTGACAATACCCGCCTGACGGCAGACCGCATCGAAAATCCGGGCGTCCGATCCGAGGGCGCCGGTATGGCTGGCCGCCGCCCGGTTGCCCGCCTGGCTCTGGCCGCCTTTGAGTAAAACGATGGGCTTCTTTTTGCTGACACGGCGGCAGCTTTCCAGAAAACGGCGTCCATTCTTGACGCTTTCCACATAGAGCATCACCGTGCGGGTCAGCTCATCAACTTCAAAAGCGTCCACATAATCTTCGATCGTGACCATGGCCTCGTTTCCCGATCCGCTGAAAGCCCGGATGCCGATCCCCTGCTGCTCGGCAAACGCCAGAAGCTGCGTGCCCATGTTGCCGGACTGCGCCACGACGGCCGTGGAGCCGGGTTCCGGCCACACATGACTTCCGGTGCAGTAAAAACGGATATGCGGATTGCAGATGCCCATGGTATTGGGACCGATCAGGATGATACCAGCTTCCCTGGCCTCCCGCACCAGCTCGTCTTCCAGAATTTTCCCGGATGCGCCGGTTTCCGCAAAGCCGGAGGTAATCAGCAACATCCGCGCAATGCCCTTGGCCCTGAACTGGGGGATCAGCTCCAGCACCGACTTTGCCGGCACCGTCACCACCGCCAGATCCACTTTCCCCGGAATTTCACCGACCGACCGGAACACCGGGCGGCCTGCGATCACGCCGCCTTTGGGATTGACCAGATAAATGTCACCGGAATATCCCCGGCTGACGGTGTTGGTCAGCAGCATGTGCCCCCATTTGCCGATCATTCCGGAAACCCCGACAAAAGCGATGGAATGCGGATAAAACAGGGCGCCGATCGCGTGCGGGTCGACAGGCGGCTTGAAAACATGCGGCTCTTCGGCGTCTTTCTTCAAGACGACCAGGGCGTCCACCGCGCAAACACCGCCGTCCGGCCCTATCAGCAGCGGGTTGATATCCACCTCAGAGATTTGAGAATGCGCCAGCGCCAGCCGTGACAGCCCCGTCAGCGTGCGAACGATGGCGCCGGTATCCGCGGCGGCCTCGCCTCTGAACGCTCCCAGCAGTTTTTGGGCCTTGATCTCACCGATCATTTCCGTGGCGTCCGCCTCCGTCAGGGGCGCTACGCGGAACGTAACATCCGAGAGGGCTTCGGTGAAAATCCCACCAAGCCCCAGCATCACGACAGGGCCGAACTGGACATCCCGAAAAAAACCGGCCACCAGTTCCCGTTTAGCCTTAACGAACGGCTGCACCAGAAAACCTTCAAGTTCCGATCCGGTTTCAGCGGCCATTGCGGCGGCGGTTTCCCTGACCATTTCGGCGGTGGTCAGATTGACCTGCACCAGCCCCCGCTCCGTTTTATGGAGCAGCGTGGCTCCCAGCGCCTTGACGACGACGGGAAAACCGATGGTTTCAGCGGCGCTGACGGCATCTTCGATAGTCACCGCTGTTTTTTCCAGAACCGTCGGGACACCGAAGCCAGCCAGCAGTGTTTTGGATTCATGTTCATTCAGGGCATGTCTGCCGATGGATAAAGCGTGATCGAGGAGTTCCACGAATTGATATTCTCCTGTATTTTTAGGGGGTATCGCCAAGAACGAAAGGCGCGGCAAAGGCCGCCGCGATGACCGGTTACGGACCTTCCGCGCCGCATCCTGTCTGGAACAGTCTATACCGGTACTGACGGGATTTGTCAATTTCGCAACATTCCGTTCCGGATGAAGCATGGTGTGGAGGGCAACTTGCTTTTTGGTTATGACATGATTATAGTGCCAGTCTGATGTGGCGTATACGTTTTTCAACCAATCAAAACGCAGATGGCAATGCAGAAATTTCAGGATCAAAGCGCGCCCGTTTCACCTCCGACAGCGTACCGTTTCTGGATACGCCGCCATGACGAGAGGCCGGGGCTCGACGCGATGATCAGACGTTGCTGAAAATCCATCGATGATGATGGCGCATTATGGAAATATCAGACGAAACAATACCCAGACCCGAAGAGATTGAAAAAGAAATCGGCGAGTTTCTGTCAAAGAAATTCGGCGGCGCCGTTAAAATGGTGTCCCAAGAAATCATCCAGCCGGAAACCGTCGCAGATGCTTCCGGTAAAACATCCATGCCCGATGACCTGTTTCATTTCGACATGAAACCGGAAGACCTGATCGCCTATCTGGATCAGTATATCGTTCGGCAGGATCACGCCAAAGAAGTGCTGGCGACCAAAATATGCACGCATTTCAACCGCGTTCAGCATACCCGCAATACCGGCGATGACACCGGCGATCTGGTCGGCGGCATCAAGAACAACGTTCTCATGATCGGCCCGACCGGCGTCGGCAAGACATATCTCATTCGGCTGATCGCCAAGAAAATCGGGGTTCCGTTCGTCAAGGGAGACGCGACGAAATTCAGCGAAACCGGCTACGTGGGCGGTGATGTGGAAGACCTGGTGCGCGATCTGGTGCGGGAAGCCGGTGACGACATCGAACTTGCCCAGTACGGCATTGTCTATATTGACGAAATTGATAAGATCGCCGGCAGCAAAAACATGATTGGCGCGGATGTTTCCCGCACCGGCGTGCAGCGGGCGCTCTTAAAGCCGATGGAAGAAACCGAAGTGGATCTGAAGGTGCCGCACGACCCCATTTCCATGCTTCAGGAGATCGAGCGATTCCGGAAAACCGGAAGCCGCGATAAACGAACCATCAACACCCGTTATATTCTGTTCATCATGAGCGGCGCGTTTTCCGATCTGCCCGAAATCATCAAACGCCGGATCACCCGCCAGAATATCGGTTTCGGCGCGGATATCCAGAACCACAATGAGCGGCAGGACACCCTGTCTCAGGTCAAGTCTGAAGATCTGGTGGAATTCGGTTTTGAATCCGAATTCATCGGTCGGCTTCCGGTGCGGGCCGTTTTTGAAAGGTTGACGGAAGACGATTTGTTTGAAATTCTGAAAAATCCCAACAATCCGGTGATTCTGGGCAAAAAACTCGATTTTGCGGCTTATGGCATCCGGATCAAATTTGACGATCCGGTGCTAAAAACCCTGGCGAAAAACGCTTTCAACGAAAACACCGGCGCCAGAGGGTTGATCAGTGCTGTCGAACGGGCGCTGCTGCTTTTTGAACGCCATCTGCCATCGGCTTCCGTTACAAAGTTTCCGGTAACGTCGCCGGTCATCGAATCTCCGGAAGCCGCCCTGGCGGAATTGCTGAATCCGGATGCCAAACAGGTTCAGGAAAATGAATATGACCGCCTGGAAAGGCTGGAGCGCGATCATATCAAGACGTATCTGCACCTGAACCGCAAACGGCTTTCCGATAAGTACAGCCTGACCCTGACCCCGTCGCGGATGGATATCGTGGCCGCGTTTTATTCCAGAAACGTGATGGACGTGGGCCGCGTCCTTCAGAAGGTCAAATCGTTCTACGATGAGGTTAAAAAGATGGAGCTTTCGTTTTACAAGAAGCACGATATCAATATCGTGCTTGAAGACGACGCCATTGATTTCATCATCGAACAGTTGGCGAACCCTGCGGTGCGTATCGAGGATTTTGAACGGCGGCTTTCCGTGGATTTCGAACTGGGACTTAAACTGGTGCGGGAGAAAATCGGAAAGAACCGCTTTTTCATCACCCGAAAGGCCCTGTTGGGGCCCGAATCCTTCATCAGCTCGCTGATCACCGAAAAATATCGGGCCGTTCCCGCCCAGCCCGAATTTTCGTTACCCGAACCCTCTGTAAAATGAAAGACGTTTCATGATCGGTATATCCAAACTCTATTGCGGTTCCGTGGAACCGTCGGACGCCCTGCGCTATGGCCGGAAATCATCCGCGCTGCCATCGCACCTGCTGCAGTTTTCAAGCGACAAGAAACCCGTGGTGGTCTGGAACATGACCCGTCAGTGCAACCTGCGCTGTATTCACTGTTACGCTCACGCCAAAGACCATGCCAACGCCGATGAACTGACCACCGCCGAAGGCATGGCGCTGATTGATGATCTGGCGGGCTTCGGATCGCCGGTCATTCTGTTTTCCGGCGGTGAGCCTCTGATGCGTAAAGACCTGCCGGACCTGGCCGAATACGCGGTGCAAAAAGGCATGAGAGCCGTTATTTCCACCAACGGCACGCTGATCACCCCGGAAATCGCCAGAACCCTCAAAGCCATCGGCTTGTCTTATGTCGGCATCAGTCTGGACGGCATGGAGCCTATCCACGACCGGTTCCGGGGCGTCACCGGGGCATTTCAGGCCGCCTTGGCCGGAATCCGGAATTGCCAGGACGCCGGCATCAAGGTGGGGCTGCGATTCACCATCAACAAGGTAAACGCAAGCGAAATCCCCGGAATTTTCAGTCTCCTTGAAACCATGAACATTCCGAGAGCCTGCTTTTACCATCTGGTCTATGCAGGCCGCGGCTCCAGGCTGGTCGCCGAAGATTCCAGCCATGAAGAAACCCGCGCCATCGTTGATCTGATCATGGATGAAACCCGCCGGCTTTTTGACAGGGGATTGCCCAAAGAGATACTGACCGTTGACAATCACGCGGACGGCCCCTATGTCTATCTGCGGCTTCTGGGGGAAAACCCCGAACGCGCCCGCGATGTTCTGGAACTTCTGAAAATGAATGAAGGCAACAGTTCGGGAAGAGGCATCGGGTGCGTCAGTTGGGACGGTCAGGTTCACGCCGACCAGTTCTGGCGTCACCACAGTTTCGGAAATGTCCGGCAGAGGCCGTTTTCCGAAATATGGTCCGATTTTTCCGACCCGCTCATGATGCAGCTCAAGGACAAGAAGCGTTACGTCAAAGGCCGCTGCGCCACGTGCCACTGGCTGGATATCTGCGCCGGTAATTTCAGGGTCCGCGCGGAAGCGGTGTCCGGAGACATCTGGGCGCCGGATCCCGCCTGCTACTTAACCGATGATGAAATACGATAAAAAGAGAGACCGCCATGATATTTCCCGAATATCGTCCCCGAAGACTCCGGCGGAACGAAGCGTTCCGCCGCATGATCCGTGAAACCGTTCTGACAACCAGCGACCTGATTCTGCCGCTGTTCGCCATCGGCGGCAGAGATGTACAGAATCCCATCGCCTCCATGCCGGGTCAGTATCAGTTGTCCATAGACCGGCTGGTTAAAACCTGTCAGGAGGTCAAAAAACTGGATATTCCGGCGGTCATGCTGTTCGGCATTCCCGACAAAAAAGATGCACTGGCCACCAGCGCTTATGCAAAGGACGGCATCATCCAGAAGGCCGTCAAAGCCGTCAAGGACAAGGTTCCGGAGCTGATGGTGATCACGGACGTCTGCCTGTGTGAATACACCGATCATGGCCATTGCGGCGTGGTTGAAAAAAATGTGGTTGATAATGACGCGACGCTCGATCTTCTGGCCAGAACGGCGCTGTCCCACGCCAGGGCCGGCGCGGACATGGTGGCGCCTTCGGATATGATGGACGGCCGGGTGGCGGAAATCCGTGAAAGCCTGGATGACAACGGCTTCTCTCAGGTGCCGATCATGGCGTATGCCGCCAAATACTGCTCCGGATTTTACGGTCCGTTCCGGCAGGCCGCGGATTCGGCGCCCAAGTTCGGAGACCGCAGAACCTACCAGATGGATCCGGCCAACGCCCTGGAGGCCATCCGGGAAGTCA
>JAJYBO010000067.1 GCA_021778975.1 Deltaproteobacteria bacterium | reverse complement strand
TGGGTTTGCAGAAACAATTTGTGGGTTTCGGCGGTCTGGCGTTGCAATTCCTGCATGGATTTCAGACCTTCCTGAACGGCCTGAAGGGCGCGGGAGACGATATCCTGCGGCATTGTCCGCACACTGACAGACGCCGAATTTTCTGAAAAAAACGATTTGGGTTTGGGGCTCATGAAATTTTCCACGGGTTCCACCCCTTTTCGGGGGGAGGTTGAGGGTTGTCGGGAAGAAACCGGCGCGGACGGCGCTTGGACGGGGGCGGATTTCTGAGGTTGCGGCGGCACATGCGCAGCGGTGTTTGCAGTCGTCGGATTCGGCAGGCGAACCCTCGGCTTTTTTGCTTCAGGGTTTCGGTAATTGGCGCCGGAAAGCGCTACTTTCATACGGGCTTTGCGGGGCGGCGCCGACGGGCCGCCGCCTTCCCAGTCAGTCAGTTGCACAACATGTCCTGCGGCGGCGAGTCTGCAAAGAACGGTCGCCAGATCGCCCAACGAGGATTCTTTTCCGGACGAAGCATCCATCGCCAGCGCCAGGGCCGGCCGGTTTTTGAGAATGGCGCGCACCAGTCCGGTGAGAATGGCTCTGGGGCCTGCCTCCACGAATGTGCGGACGCCGGAGGCGTACAGGTATTCGATGCTCTCCATAAACCGAACCGGACGGGTGATCTGGCCTGCGAGCAGTGAACGGGCATCTTGCGGATCTTCAGGGTAGGGACTTGCCGTGACATTGGCGATGACCGGAATGGCGGAAGGTCGAAATTCGATGGATTCTAGAAGCGCTTCAAACGGGTTGCGGGCGTCTTCAACCAGCGGGCTGTGAAAGGCCGCTGCGACCGGCAGGCGGACGGTGGAAAATCCATGCTGTCTGCACAGAGACTCCGCCTCCAGAATGGCTTCGGCGGATCCGGACAGAACACTCTGAGAGGGGCTGTTCAAATTGGCGATGACAACCGGACATGAGGATTCGCGGATAAGGGCGCCCAAGGCGTCCGCCGGCGCTTTGACGGCGATCATGAGTCCGGCGTCTTTTTTACTTCCGGCCTGCTCCATGAAATATCCGCGGGCGGCGGAAAGGGTCAGAAAAGATTCCGGGGAAATTCGGCCGGCGCAGGCCAGCGCCGTCAATTCACCGTAACTGTGCCCGCAAACGGCATCGGGAATCACGCCGAAATCTTTCAGAATTCCGAACATTCCGAAACTGGCGGCGCCAATGGCCGGTTGGGCGATGCGGGTGGATTGTAGCGCCTGTTTCAGTTCGTGCTTCCGGGCGTCATCCACGCCTGCAGCCGGATAAATCCGCGCACTCAGACGAACATCCGCAGGAATGCCGCGAGAAGATGAAAATGTATCGAAAACCGCATCGGCAGTGGTGACGGCGTTCAGAACGCGGGGAAACATGCAGGCCAGTTCTTTGGCCATTCCGACATACTGACTTCCCTGTCCGGGAAACAGAAACGCTGTTTTTCCTTCGGAAGCGCCGGTTCCGAAAAAAATTCGGGATGAGGCGTTTCTGGCCGGTTGCCCTGGCGGCGTGTCGAGCGTTTCCAGAGCTTCGGCGCAGGCGTTTTGCAATAATTCCGCCCATGAAGTATCCGGATCCGGACGGCGCAGCACCATCAGCAGCCGGAAGGGCGATCGGGCGGAGAACGCGGCGCGGGTTCGGGCGGCGTGATACGGAAATTCGGCATCCGGAAATTCCCTGAGGGCCTGTGTCCGCCAACCATCAACCGCTTCACGGAGGGCATCCTGAGAGTCGGCGGAGAGCGCAAAGATTTCAACGCTTCCGTCCCAGGCAATTTCCGGTTTCTGCGGTTGATGTTCTTCGAGTACGATATGAAAGTTGCTGCCGCCAAACCCGAAAGCGCTGACGCCTGCCCTGCGGGGATGGGAGGCGTCGGCAAACCATGGGACGGCGGCGTGATTGAGATAAAACGGGCTATCTTCGATTCTGAGAGCGGGATCCGGTTCTCTGGCTTTCAGCGTCGGTGGAAGCACCTTGTGATAAAGGGAGAGCGCCGCCTTGATCAGCCCGGCGGCGCCGGCGGCCGCCTTGGCGTGGCCGATCATTGATTTGACCGACCCGATGGCGCAGTGCTGCAACCGTGACGCCGCAGCGTCTGATGAGGGAGATTCGCCGAAAACCTGTCTCAGCGCCGTGAATTCCACCAAGTCTCCCACCCGGGTGCCGGTTCCATGGGCTTCAATCAGTCCGATGGTTTCAGGATGGATGTCTGACTGAAGATAAGCTTCACGCAGCGCGCGGGCTTGACCTTCGGCTCTGGGGGCGTAAATGCTCTGGGATTTGGCGTCGCTGGAAGTTCCGATGCCTCTGATGACGGCGTAAATCCGGTCGTGATCTCTTTCGGCGTCCGAAAGGCGTTTTAACACCACCATGCCGATGCCTTCACTGAGCAGGATGCCGTCCGCGTGTTTTGAAAATGGCCGGATATCGCCGCTGGCGGATAAAATTCCGGTCTGGGAGAAGCACATGTGCATGAAAATATCGTTCAGCGTGTCCACGCCGCCGGTGATGACCATGTCGGCGCGGGATGCAGCCAGTTCCATCATGGCCAGATGCACTGCGCTGAACGAACTGGCGCAGGCCGCATCCACGACGCAGTTGGTGCCGCCCAGGTCGAGACGGTTGCAGATACGTCCGGCGACCACGTTTCCCAGAAGCCCCGGAAACGAATTTTCCTGCCAGGCCACGAAACCGTCCGATATCCGCTGCATAACGCTCTGCACTTTCTCTTGAGATATGCCGGTATCTTCAAGCGCTTTGCGCCATACCGGATGCCCCAGACGCGTCGCCAGCGGAATGGTCAGTTCCTGAGTTCCTGTAACGCCTAAGATGACGCTGGTTTTCAGACGATCAAACTTACGACCGCCGTCAGGCCCGTACCCAGCATCCGTCAGCGCCATTTTTGCCGTTACCAGTCCGAGGAGCTGGGATGTGTCCGTGGCTTCCAGAATGGCGGGCGGAATGCCGAATTCCGAAGGATCGAAATCCATGACAGGCAGAAACCCGCCTTTTTTGCAATACACATGATCGGGCGACTTGGGATCGGAATCGAAAAAATCCTCCGGCGACCAGTGGGTGTCTGGAACATCGCTGATGGCATCGCGTCCGTGAACGATCAGTCTCCAGAATCCTCGTGTATCTGGAGATTTGGGGAAAATACACCCGATGCCGACAATGGCGACAGGCGCAGCGGCGGTTTCCGGCCGATGTGATATAGATGCCGTCTGTGCTTCTGGAACAGGTGCGGGAGACTTTAAATCATGCAATCCAACACTCCTTGAACTATCGAAAAATCGCAAGCAACCACCTGGGATTATGGCGATATCGAAAAGCAATCTTAAGTTGTATGCAACTATGGGATAAAATGGTTGTTAAAGGATTATTAAAATACTGTAAGAGATACCATAATGAGTGGGTAGGGTCAATCGGCTATCCACAGGATGGGGAACTAAAAGATCGGTCGCTCCCATTCTACGGAGCGACCGTGAAGGAGGTCGTCTATGTTGATCGGTAATGGCATGGCCTCTCCGGGTTGTCGGTGATGGTGTGAGTGGGCGAATTTTGAGCGGTTATTGAGGCCAATGCAGCCATCTGGTGATGGTGTCGAGCGACAGCGGTTCACAGGTGGTGATGTTCGACGGCAGCGTAACCCCCTGAGAGCGTATCCAGTGGGCGCGTGTCAGTATGCACGCTCCGAAAAGAAAGTTCATGGCGATGGTTACGACGCTGCGCTGTTCCGGTGCTTCCAAAAAGGAACCCCGTACCCACCCGTTAAAAGCGCCCATGGCGGGGCCGCACCATATCTGGTAATCCATTCTGCGGTCAGGGATACCGGCGGTCGCCCATCGGGAGGACTGCCCCAGATAAGATCTGAAAATCAGCGCCATTTTATAATGTGGATCCTGCGCCGCGCGTGTGAGCTGATGCGGATCCCGCCGCTGGAAAAATGCTTGCGTGTTTTCCCAGGCATCGCTCAGGGAACATTTGAAATAATCCCGTTCCAGAATGTCGCGGGTGTTGCCGGGAATTTTTTCGATACGATCGTACGCCGCGTACAATTCGTAAAGTTTTGTTGCCCGCTGAGCGAACATTGTACCACGTTTCAGCACCTGAACTTTAACGCCCATCTCGAACATGTCCGCCGCGGGCGCCATCGTGACATCGGCCTGAGCGGTTTCTGCTAAAAGTTTTTTGACAGCATCCGAGGTTCCGGCTTCGGTGCAGGACTGGTTAACGGAACCGGTCAGTATGTAAGCGGCGCCCATCGCAAACGCCGCTGCTGCTGCATGGGGGGTTCCGATGCCGCCGCCCAGGCCTACGGGGATGGTGCGTGGGTAGCCGCAGGCGCGTACTATGTCATCTCGAAGCGCTATGATGGTGGGCAGTAGCGATATGGCGGGACGGTTGTCGGTGTGGCCGCCGGAGTCAGCTTCAGCGGTCAGGCTGTCAGCCATTGGAACATGCCGGGCCAGTTCCGCCTGCTGTCGTGAAATGTGTCCGCTTTCAACGAGCTGGGCCAGGATTTTGTCGGGCGGCGGCGAGAAGAATTTTCGGGCGACTTCTTCACGAGATACTTTGGCGATGACCTGATTGGGGCAGATGATGTTCCCCTCAATATCCTGATGAATGCCGGAGACCCGGTAGCGCACCAGCGGAAGCGTCAGATTCAGATAGGCCGAAGCGCAGATCCGTCGAACATTTCTGTTCAGATACAAATCGGCGACAGCGGCTTCCAGCGCCGGGTCGCCAGGGCTGTGAATCAGGTTGAACCCGTAGGGCAGATTACCGAGTTTGTGCTGAACATCAACAATGGCGTTTTCAACTTCAGACAGCGTCAGCCCGGCTGCACCAAAAAACCCCATCATTCCTGCTCTGGCCATGGCTTCTACCATCGCCACGGATGTAATACCGTTGGCCATGGCGCCGGCGATGCAGGCATAGCGCAGATGGTATCGGTTTTTAAAACCCGCGTCTCCCAGGTCTTCCGGTTGAAGCGATGGCGCGAACGCCAGCAAGGGATAAGATTTTTTCTGGGGCCCGGCGGTTATCGGAATTGCGGCGCCCGAGGAAAGCTCGGATATCACACAGCCGCCGGATGCCGCGGCGGGAGAATCGCTTCCCGCATTCACCAGTACCAGAGGGTGGGTAACGGCATACAGGGCATCCCGAACAGCCTGTATGTCGCTGGATGGAGATATGTCGCCTTCGACCCAGTAACCGTGATGAGACGGTAATTTTTGAACGGATAAATTCATGTTGAACAGTCATCGAATTTTAGGGGTAAAAGAATCAACCCCGCAAGAGCGTCAGGGGCCTTGCGCGGCCGGATATTCATACCTAATCAAATTGTTATCGGGTGTCAAGAAAGATGACAGTAAGTGGAAGATCAATCACTGTTTGTATCGCGGGTAGCGAAGATATCTTCTGGAAGGACGATTTGCAGCTCCCGATTCTGAAAATCCACCGCCTGTACCGCTTTCAGAAGGTTCAGTACACCAGGGATATGGGGGGTTGTCAACAGGTTATCCACCGGTGAAAAAGTGATGACCGCGGCGCCAGGCGTCTTCCGGGCGTTCAGATGGAGCTGCTTTTCAGCATCGGGTCTTTCGAGCAGTTCGTTCAAGCACCGCCAGATCAGGTTTTGAATCCAAAACGGACGGGCGGTGATGCGGACGGGCGCGGCGAAAGGCTCCAGAAGCAGCGTTCCTCCTTTCATGGCGGCCATTCGGGAATTCAGCGCCGCCGCCAGAGACAGCACATCCTCCAGATCACAGCACGCAACCAGGGCGTCCACGCTGTGAGCGAACTGATTCATGTGTTTGATGAGCGCATCCGCGCGTCGCACCTGTCGGGTGACATTAGCGGCCAGAACCTGCAGGCGTTCAGGCGCCAGCGGTCTGCCGTTTTGGGCCATCCGCGATAAATCTTCCAGCAGTCCGGCGTTTTCGTTGATGATGGCAAGGGCGTTTTTCAGCTCATGTGATATGGACGCCGATACAGCGCCGAAGCAGCGAAGACCGCTTTCCGCCATGATGTCGGAATGACTCATCGGCTTTCTCCCGAGTGCTGCATCACTTCGTTCATTTTTTTCATCAACGCCTCGATCTTTACCGGTTTGATCAGATAAAAATTGCTGCCCGCCTCTGCGGCGCCGGCGGTGAAATCTTCTTCGGAGCCATGTCCTGTCAAAAATATGAATTTCATGGCGGGATACAGCGCCTGCAATCTTTTTTTGAGTTCGATACCGCCGATTTTCGGCATTTTGACATCGAGAACGGCCAGGTCAAACGCCTTTGTCTTCACCCGTTCCAGCGCGTCCGCAGCGCCGCCAACCCAGTCGGCCTCAACGCCCCGGAACGCCAGCCGCTCGGCCAGCGTTTCCACCAGTTCTGTTTCATCGTCAACCAGCAATACCCGCATCGGTTTCTCCTTTTTTCTTTTCACGGCTACCCTGGGGGGGGCGGGCCAGCGGCAACGTCACTGTGAACCGGGTGCCCCTGCCGACAGTGCTTGCAACCTGAATGTCACCGCCCAGTTCCTGCACAAGACCATAGGTGATGGACAATCCAAGTCCGGTGCCCCCGCTTCTGCCCTTTGTGGTGAAAAAGGGTTCAAAAACTCGCTTCAAATCCGTATCCGCAATGCCGCACCCGTCGTCGCTCACGGTAACCGAAACGGATTTGTCATGAATGACGCCGACCGCAATGTTCAGATGGCCGCCGTCATTCATGGCGGCGAATGCGTTGTTGACCAGGTTCAAGAAAATCTGCTGGAGCTTTCCCCGGTCGCTTTCAAATTCCGGGACGTCTTCCGGAATTTCGACCGACACCGTGATGCTCTTATATTCGGCTTCCTTACCCAAAAATCCGATGACATCCTGAATGATGACGCCGAGATTGACATTTTGGATTCGCACCTCCATGTGTCGGGCAAAACCGAGAAGCCGGCGGGTGATGGCGCCGCAGCGTTCTACGGAAGCTATGATGCCATCTATCAGACCGGCGAGTTTGGCATCCCCGGCGTAATGACTTCGGAATGTAAAGATATCCTTAATCAGCCCCGCTTTTTCGTTGATGATCGCCAGCGGATTGTTGATTTCATGGGCGACGCCGGCGGCGAGCCTTCCGATGGATGCCAATTTGTTGGCGTATTCCACCTGATGCAGGGTCATCACCCGCTTCTGATCGGCCATGTACATATGGTTCACCAGATAGGTCGCGACGCCGATAATTACCGCCAGAATTCCCACGACACTGACCGCCAGAAAAACGACGAGGTGCCGGAGTGTTCTGAACCAGGGCTTCATCAGTTCGCTCTTCTGCTTGGTCACCATCAGGATGAACGGGGTATCCACGATATAGGCATAACCGATGACATAAATGCGGCCTTTGGCGTCCGATGTCTGATATACCTGGGTCGTCTGTGAAAAATCCGGAATCGAAAACGGAATCCGACTGAAGATATCGGGAAAATATCGGGAAGGCGTCTGGAGTATGCCGCTGCGGTTGATGATAACGGCGTCTCCGGAAGGCTCCAGCTCCATTTGGGACAGAATTTTCTGGAAACGCTCCATGTCCAGAGACGATCTGAGGATAAACGAATCGCCGTTCGGCAGCATATGTTTGACCGCTATGACAAAATGGGGCGCGTTCCGCAGCCCTAAAAATACATCGCTGACATAAACGCCTTTTTCCATGACCTGCCGGAACCAGTCTTGCTGACGATAGTCCACCCCCAGGAGGCTGTAAGGTCCTGTGTAACTGACCTGAATTCCGGAACTGTCAATCACGCCCAGATCGCTGAAGCCCCCCAGCGCTTTTCTCAGGTTATCCAGAATGGCGGCAAGCCTGGCGGCATCCTTGAGGGTTTCATACGGGTTGTCGTGAACGACAAACTCCAGCGCAAATTTGCGTTCTTCGAGAAAAAAAGAAATAGTCCGGCGTTCGTTTGAAACCAGACGGGATGTTCTCAGAAGAATCTCGGACTCGATTGCATGCCGGGTGACATTGTAGTCAATCAGCGCCATCAAAATCAACGGCGTCAGCGCGACACCCGTGCAGAGAAACACCGCCTGCTTCCAGATTTTCCCAAAATCGAACAGTGACCGAAAAGGCCCCGATGCCGCCTCGCGGTATGCCCGAAATTTGGGGATGAATCGTCCGAAATCAGGTTTCATGATCGGGTATTCCTGGCATCATTTGGGTGGACCTTATTTTTTCCGTTTCTGTATCTTCTCGTTCGCGCGTTTCAACGTATTGCTCAACACCTCGATATCCACCGGTTTTTGCAGGTAAGCGAAAGCCCCAAGCTGCATACAGGTTTCCCTGTCGGATTCGGAACCATGCCCCGTCAGGATGATGACCTCGATACCGGGCTGGGTGTCTTTGACCCTGCGCAGAACTTCGATGCCATCAATACCGGGCATTTTGAGATCGAGAATCATCACTTCCGGATCGTCCTCATGAACCAGTTTAAGAGCGGATTCCCCATCGAAGGCCACCGCGGATCCCATATCCCGCAGCATCAGGCGTTCGGACAGGGTCTGGACAAATTCCCGCTCGTCATCCACCAGCAGCACCTTCGACGGCGTCTCGAAGTTAAATTTTCGGTAGATGTCGGATTGATGAAAGTCCTTCCCGACGCGGGTTTCAACCGCGGTAACGCCCGTTATGCGGCCTGCAATGGCCTTTAACTCCTGCTCCAGACGGCTCAGCATCAGCACGTTCTGATGAATGGTAATGGTGACGGCGCCCTTGCAGGCGCTCACTTCGACCTGATGGCCTTCATCGGCCAGCGCCACCTCCACCTGAGCGGCCAGCAGAAAATCCGCCGCAGCTTCTGCAGCGGCTTCCGTTTTCTGAAGCACATCTCGTTTCAACTGCTCCAGGATCAGCGAAACAGCCTCCGCGGCGCTGGTCTTGTGCATGGGCAGCACCATGTCATACAGGGCGGCATCCCAGGGATCGGTTTTCCCCAGAATCGCCTGAACCCAGGCGGCGCAGTCTTCATCGCGCCGGCGGATCCACTTGGCGGCATCTTTGTCGGAAACGGTTTTGTTTTCCGCTGCGAGAGCGGTCCTGAAATTCATGTCTGCAATCAGGCAGATGCGCAGCACATGGGAAACATTTCGTGGAATCAACTGGCTTGAGAACCCGGAAAAAACGAGACTGTCCTGTTCCAGGTTCCGGGCCATCGCCAGTTTCAGAAAAGCGATGGCGCGTTCTTTTTCGTGGGTGAATTTATTGAACACAGACGTTTTGGCGGCGAACGCGCGGGCAATTCTGGCGGCGTCCATTCCGGAAAGTTTGGCGGCCTGTTCCGTCACATCGGTGTCGGTTATCCAGCGGTAGCCGCTGCGTTCCGTCAATTCGCGAAGAACGATATCCTCATTGCAAAAAGCGCCTGGAAAAATGGTGATCATTGGCATTGGAGTCCCCTTTGTATAGCTGTTCGTATTACGCCAGACGGCAGGCGGTCAGCGGGCAGGTGACCTCATCGCCGCCCCTGTGCGTGGATTCATAAATGGCGCGGATGGCCTTTTCCATCGTGGAGAAAATATGATCGTCCCCGACCTTGGCGGCCAGATGGGTGCGGTTCAGCACCTCCATGACCGCTTCGTTGACCCCGCTCATAGATATATCCAGCCCCGCGCTGCGAATCCGGTCAATCAGCAGGGACAGGGTTTCTTCTCCGGAGGCGTCAATGTCGTTGATGCCGTTGGAGACGATCAGGATATGTTTGAGCTCGGTCTTGTTCAGCATCAGCTCGGTGATCTGATCGTCCAGGTAGCTGGAATTGGCGAAAAAAAGCGGGCCGTCGAAACGGATCAGCGATACATACCGGCATTCCTGAAGACTGTGCGTGACAACGCACCGCAGGGCGTCGTCTTCGTCTCTGGCCAGAGACGCCACGTTGGGCCGCATGCTTTTGTACAAAAAGATCATCAGCGACAGTGACACCCCCACCATGATGCCTTTGTCTAAATGCGGGGCGAACCACAGCGTGCAGACAAAAGACAGAACGGAAATGACGCCGTCATATTTCTGGGCTTTCCAGGCGTGGATAAAACCCGATACGTTGATCAGCCCGACAACCGCCATCATGATGACAGCCGCCAGTACGGACTGGGGCAGATGGTAGAGCAGGGGCGTAAAAAACATCAGCGCGATCAACACGGCGACGCCGGTGAAAACGCTGGAAAGGCCGGTGACGGCTCCGGCCTGAAGATTGACCGCCGAACGGGAAAACGACCCGGATATCGGATAGCTCTTGCCGAAAGATCCCAGTATGTTGGCCAGTCCCTGACCAATGAGTTCCTGGTTGGGGTCCAGCCGTTGACCGGTTTTACCGGACATGGCTTTGGCGATGGAAATGGCTTCCATGAACCCCAGCAGAGAAATAATGGCCGCAAACGGAAACAGCCGGGCGATGACACTCAGGTTGATTTGGGGGATGCTGAACGCCGGCAGACCCTTGGGAACCGTTCCGATGACTTCGCCGCCGCCGATCATCCGAATTTTATCCGTTTTGAGAACGTTGTTGCCCACCTTGATCCGCCAGACGCGACCGTCGGTTTTAGCCCCTGGAGGGATATGATCCTTGGGACAGAACATCCGGGAACCGTCGGGCTGGAGGACGCCGACAAACAGGAAGTTCCGGATCTCGGCCCGGTATATTCGGGCGTCGTACTTAATCAGCTCGCTTTTGCTGGAAAGCACCTTGTCCTGATGCTCGGCCTCGAGCGTCGCCAAAATGTCATGCTGTTTCCTGGCTTCCTCGAGACGTCGGGTGACCCCGGTGCGTTGTTCGGCGATTGGCTCCAGCGATGTTACAGCGGTATTGAACTGGCTGACCATTTCGAGCGCTCTTTTGGAGTTGACGCTGGAAATATCCACCATCGCGTCATGTTCGAAGTGCATGGCCCACGACAGGAGGGTAGTAATGACAACCGCCACCAGCACGTTGGGAATTTTGGGCGCCAGTTTTTTCAAGCCGTACATGATGACAAACGCCAGCGCTCCCATGAAGAACGTCGGCCAGTGGGTGTAGTGAATGGCCGCTTTGATGACCCTGAGAATGGTTTCGTAGTGGTGCGGCGCTTCGTCCACATTGACACCGAAGAGTTTGGAAAGCTGGGATGTGGCGATAATAATGGCCGCGGCATTGGTAAAGCCGTTGACCACCGGATGGGATAGAAAATTGACCACGAGGCCAAGCCGCAGCACCCCCAGCGCGAACTGAAAAATTCCGACCATCAGCGCCAGCAGGATCGCGTACATGACGTAGCCGTCGCTGCCGGCGGTGGCCAGCGGCGCCAGCGACGCGGAGGTCATCAGAGAGACGACCGCCACGGGGCCTGTCGCCAGTTGTCGGCTGGAACCGAATAACGATGCGATCATGGGCGGGAGAAACGATGCGTAAAGGCCGTAATACGGCGGGAGTCCGGCAAGCTGTGCATATGCCATGGACTGCGGAATCAATACCAGCGCGACTGTCAGGCCGGCTATGGCGTCCTGCCTGAGCGAGATGGTATTGTAATCCTTGAACCAGACCAAAAACGGAAAAAATCGTTTGAACATGCCTTCCACCTATTGTGTAGAGGGGTTATTTTCCAGCATCCTCCTGCAGGATGCGATCAGTTCGTTAAACAGCGCTCCGGCGTCATACAGGTTGCAAATTTTGAATCGCACCAGCCCGTCCACCATCGTGAATATAAGTATGGCCGTTTTTCGGGCAGACATGCTGGCGATGGAGCCGTCCGCCTGCCCTCTGACAATGGCCTGCTCGAAAATGTCCACGAAGCAGTTGAAAAT
>JAJYBO010000066.1 GCA_021778975.1 Deltaproteobacteria bacterium | reverse complement strand
CACTGATGGCGAACATACCAGGATAGCTGAAAATGATTTCGTCATGACTCTTCGCCGCCGGATCGCCTTCAAATGCCGCCTGAACATCCGATGCCAGAATCTTGCGGATTGCCGGGATGGATTCCAACACCTGAAGCGCCGCCTCATGCCCCCTGTCCCCGCAGTCGCTGCATGACAGATGATAGCGGAAACAGTCATGACGAATGCTGTGCGTGATCTGTTCGGACAGCATGTCGAAGAGCTGCGTCACAAGTTGTCCCATCGTAAACCGGAGATTGACGGGATCCACCTTTTCGCGGGAAAAATATCCGGGAAACAGCACCTCTCTCAACTTTTCGATAATATCCACCACGTATCCTTCGGATGGAATCGGATCGTAATCAATATGGGTATAGCACGTCGGATCTTCACAGCTTTGAATGATGGTGTCGGCCAGTTCGGGGATACGATTCCGATACCGCGCCAGAGACACTGCATCAATTCTACATACCTGAGATTCATCGGAAGTCGAAATATCCATTGGCATAACTCCTGAAGTGTTATTCTGCGATAGCGAAGGCGTCACGATATCCACGGGAAATCAGCATTTTTTCGTACTGAACCGCTTTGTCCAGGCTCGTGCAGCTTGCCACCCGGACCCGGTACATGCGTCCCCGAACATCATCGTAGGGTTGAATATGAACATTCTGATAGGCTTTTGCAAGCCGCATCTTGAGCCGTTCAGCATTTTTAAGCTCGCTGAATGCACCGACCTGAATGGTGAAATTGCCCCGGTAATAATAATCACGAATGTCCGTACCCGCGGCCGGCGGCGCCGTTGTGCCGATCGCCACCACTTCGACCGGCGCGGTTCCTGGCCCGACAACACCCAGTTTACACGCACAGGCATAGGATAGATCTATGATCCTGCCGCTCACAAAAGGTCCGCGGTCATTGATTCGGACATCTATCTGGTGATTGTTCTTTAAATTGCGTACGCGGACGATCGTTCCCAGCGGAAGCGTCTTGTGGGCCGCAGTTTCGGCGTACATATCGTAAATTTCACCGCTGGATGTCTTTTTACCATGAAAATCATTTCCATACCACGAGGCGACTCCCTTCTCATGGTAGCCCCTGGCGTCCGGTAATGGCTGATACCACTTGCCGAGCGCTTTATAGGGTCTGGGAGCGCCTGGCGATATCGCCGCTGCCGGTGGACGCACTAACGACGGCGCGGAACCGCCGCAGCCCTGAAACCCTGCCGCCAGCATCAGGGCCAGCGCCGTCAGGCATCCAAGTCGCCATACAACACTTACAGGGTGCGTGAGATATGTAATCCGCCGCCTGACGATTTCATCATTTTTCAAGCGCCAGTTTGATGACATCGAGCATTTTATCCACAAAATGGAATTGAATTTCTTTTTGAATCTTTTTGGGAATTTCTTCCAAGTCTTTTTCATTCCATTTGGGTAGAATGATGGTTTTGATTCCCGCCCGATGCGCCGCCAGAACCTTTTCCTTGATGCCGCCAACCGGCAAGACCTGTCCCCGAAGCGTGATTTCGCCTGTCATGGCCATATCTTTATGCACCATCCGACCGGTCAGAAGAGAGGTCAGAGCGGTCAACATGGTCACCCCCGCGGAAGGCCCGTCTTTGGGAATAGCGCCCGCCGGAATATGCAGATGGATATCGTGCTTTTCGTAAAAATCTTCCGGAATACCCATTGTCGCGGCGTTGGCCCGAATGAAACTCAGCGCCGCGGTAGCGGATTCCTTCATGACATCGCCAAGTTGTCCGGTAAGGGTGAGATTTTTATTGCCCTTCATGGCGGTCGCTTCAATGAACAAGATATCACCGCCATTGGGCGTCCAGGCAAGGCCGATCACCACCCCGGGGGTGGATACCCGTACACGGGTTTCGGGCATCAATTTGACCGGTCCCAGATATTTGGCGATATTGTTGATGTTGATAATGACGGATGTCACATCGCCTTCGGCAATTTTGCTGGCGACCCCGCGGCAAACCGATGCAATCTCGCGTTCCAGGTTTCGCAGCCCGGCTTCCCGCGTGTAGCCGGAGATGATATGCCGAATAACGCCGGTCGTAAATTCAATCTGGTCTGCTTTCAGACCATGCGCCTTTCGCTGGCGGGGAATCAGATAGCGGTTTGCGATCTTGATTTTGTCATCTTCGGTGTATCCGAGAAGATCCAACACCTCCATCCTGTCCCGCAATGCCGGCGGGATGGTGTCCAGCACATTGGCGGTCGTGATGAACATGACTTTGGAAAGATCGAACGGCACATCCAGATAATGATCGGAGAACGCAAAATTCTGTTCGGGATCCAGCACTTCCAGAAGCGCGGACGACGGGTCTCCCCGAAAATCGCTGCCCACCTTGTCAATTTCATCCAGCATGAATACCGGATTGTTGGAGCCTGCCCGGCGGATTCCCTGAATGACGCGTCCGGGCAGCGCTCCTACATAGGTGCGGCGGTGCCCTCGGATTTCGGCTTCATCCCGCACGCCTCCCAGGGATATCCGGTGAAACTGTCGTCCCAGCGCTCTGGCGATCGAAGCCCCCAGTGACGTTTTACCGGTGCCCGGCGGCCCGACAAAGCAGAGGATAGGCCCTTTGGAATCCGGCTTCAGCTTTCGCACCGCCAGATACTCGATGATGCGTTTCTTGGCTTTTTCAAGACCGAAATGATCGTCATCCAGAACCTTTCTGGCTTTTTTGATATCTAAATTGTCCGGCGTGCTGTCATGCCAGGGAAGAGCGGTCAGCCAGTCCAGATAGGTGGAGGACACCGTATATTCCGCGGACGACGGGTGCATCCGTGACAGACGGCTCAGCTCCCGCTCCGCCTCTTTTTTGGCTTCCTCCGGAAGATTCTTTTCAGCGACTTTTTTGCGGTAATCCTCGATTTCGACGGATGAGTCGTCTTTTTCTCCGAGTTCTTCGCGGATGGCCTTGAGTTGCTGATGCAGGTAATATTCACGCTGGCTTTTGTCAATGTCCCCCTTGACCTGGGTTTGTATCTTGTTGCCAAGCTCCAGAATCTCCACCTGATGATTGGCCAGACGGGTCACTTCTTTGAGGCGTTCGTTGGTATTGATGAGTTCGAGAATTCGCTGTTTTTCTTCGGGCGTGGAGTTGATGGTGGATGCGACCATATCCGCAAGAATTCCTGGCTCTTGAATGGCTTTTGCCATGGCGCCAATCTCTGGAGGCAGCCCTGGCGAAAGTTCGGCGATGCGCATGAACAGATTCACCAGATTGGACATCAACGCTTCGGTTTCCGTGTCTTTGGTTTCGGATTCCGGAATCATCTCGACCCTGGCCTGAAGGTAGGGTTTGCCATCAATAAAATCCAGAATTTTGAAGCGACTGACACCCTGCACCAAAAGCTGTGCGCGGTTGTCCTGCGTTTTGGCCATTTTTAAGATCATGGCGCTGGTGCCTGCGGTATAAAGATCTTCTTCCGGTCTGGCATTTTCCTTGTCCAGTTTTTTGGACACTACCAGCCCGATCAGGCGGTCGCTGGACATGGCTTCATCCACCAGTTTGACCGATTCACCCTGCATCACCACAAGGGGTAACACCATTTTGGGGAAAAGCGCTGCGTCAAACAGAGGAAGAATGGGAAGAATTCCAGGTTTAATCTCGTCAATATGTTCCACAGGCGGCTGCTGTTCCGGCATATGTACCTCCAAGGGAATATCTGTATAATAATCTGAAAAAATGATTGAATTTGTCAATATCCAATATCGAGACACCGATATCCGGGGCTTAAACTCAACACGCGTCGCGCCTCGCGCCTGCATTATGCCGGCGGAATATCGGCATGATATGGTGGATTTCAGCTTCTATTCGGATATCGGCACCCTGTGAACGACACTCATGGGTATTTTGGCAAGACGTATCTGGAGAAACCCATTCACGTACGAAGCGCTGACAATTTCCGGATCAATGAGAGACGGCAGAAACAATATCCTCTCGAAACACCCGTACTGGATTTCGGCCAGCCGGTAGGTGGCGTTATCAACGCGCGGCAATTCTTCACGTTTACCGAAGATGCGGACAGCCTTGTTGTTGATCTCCACGCCCAGATCTTCTTTGTCCACGCCGGCAATTTCCGCCCGGATAATGATTTCTTCCGATGTTTCATAAATGTCCATCTGCGGATTCCAGGCGCGGTTGCAGACCCTGAAAATCGGGTTGATGGAATGAAACACGTTTTCCAGATTGGAGCGTACCGAATTAAAATCATTGCCGAATTTTATTTTGATATATTCCATTTTCACCTCCTGGCCATATGGTGTTATGACAAACGCTCTATTATCCACCCCGCTGAAAGCTAACATCGAAGGGGCGTTTTGTAAAGTCGGGTTTTAACGGCAAGCCGCGCAAATCTGCAAGGACGGCGGCGCCGTTATGGCGCATCCAACAATGAAGGATTCAGCGCAAGCATAGGGGGCATTTTACGAAGTTGTCACAACCGACAGGAGCGTTTCTATGAAATGGTGCAATATCTTCGCCGTAACGCCCCAAATGACGACATCCTCGATAGGGTACCGCAGGGTGAACACGTCCGGCGTCTGGCCGTGAAATCCTTTCTGGATATGGATATCCAGCAAAGATTGGAGGGGGACGATCACCGTTCTGGAAATTTCATCCGGATTGTGGCAAATTTCTCCGATTTCGCTCCATATCCCGACAAAAACCTCGATGTCTTTGTGGTTGATGGTCTGAAAATGTCCAAGCGTTCCCACATATGTTACCTGGTTTCGGGAGATATTCAGTTCTTCGTATAATTCCCGAAACCCGGCTTCCAGCGAGGTGGCGTCGCAAGGGTCTATATGTCCACCCGGCAGCGCCATCTGATTTCGCCAGGGATATCCCTCCGTGTCCGCCTTCTGGATCATCAGGATGGAAGAGGGGCGGCCGCACAGCAGCAGAAAAACGCTGGTAAGCTGACAAGCGCCGTCTGCAGGTTGACCGGGGTGCGGCATCGTGGTCAGGATACGTCTCAGGGTATCGGCATCTATATTCTGGAGGATCATGGACGCAACAGTCTTCCGACAGATGCTGCATTTCGATGAAGAGCCATATCACTTCTTCTCTGTTTTTAAAAAATTGTCAAACGACATTTTCTTGTAGCTGTCACTTTGAACATATTTCAGGATGGTCATCAGATTGCTGGCCGGAATATATCCTGGCTGGCTTCCGATCTGGCGGCCGTCCTCCGCAAAAAACCAGGTCGAAGGAAGCCCGTGCACCTGGTAGCGGGAAGCGATTTGATTGTCCCTGTCATAATTCACCTTGACGGGGATAAAATTCTTGTTCAAAAACGAGATGATTTTGGGGTTGGTAAAGGTTTCCTTATCCATTTTGGCGCAATATCCGCACCAGTCCGCAAAGAAATTGACGAACACTTTTTTCTGCTCGCTTTTTCCCAGCGCCATGCCTTCCTTGTAAGAATACCATTTGATGGTTTCGACCGCATATCCGGATGAGGGATGTACTGTCACAATAACGGCAATACAGAGTATCAACCATGCAAATTTCTGCTTCATAATCGTGTCCTCGACAGAATATTAAGGGATGAACACCAGCCGGTTCAGTATCAGGGATATTCCTACCAGTATCAGCAAGATTCCGGCAATCCGGTTGAAATATCCGATAGCCCTGGCGGCCTTTTTCAAAAAAACCAGCATTACATTGATGAAAATGGATATTATCACGAAAGGAATAGCCAGCCCGGCGGAGTAAATGCTCAACAGAACGATGCCTTCATGGACTGTTTCTCGGCTGCCCGCAACAATCAGGATAGAGCCGAGAAGAGGGCCGATACATGGGCTCCAGCCCGCGGCGAACGCCATTCCGACCAAAAAAGTTCCTAAAAAATGAATGGGTTTCTGATCGAGATGTATTCGTTTTTCAAATTCCAAAACGCCAAACCGCATCCACCCGGACAGGTGAATGCCCAAAAGCATGATCAGAATGCCGCCGACAATCCGGATACTGTTGCTGTGTACCTGGATAAACCCCCCGAGGTATGAAGCAGAAGCCCCCATCAAAATGAAAACGGCGGAAAACCCCATCACATAGGCGATGGTGGAAAGAAAAACTTTTTTACGGATGTCGCTGTCACATCCCGTCAGTTCATCCAGCGTAAACCCGCTGATAAAGGTGAAGTATGCGGGAATCAGCGGTAAAACACAAGGGGAAAAAAAAGACAGCAGCCCGGCGATAAAAGCGGCTGGATATGTAACGGTTTCTGTGAACATGGGGGTTTCCGATAACAGATTGAGTTGAAATGCTGGCTTTTGCCAAACCTGCCTTATCAAGAGATGATTCAGGGCGTAACGTTACAGTTACCGTGCGCCAAGTTCTCTGGATTTTTCGGCTGCCGCGGCAATGGCCTCGACAATGGTCTGCTGAAAATGCCGGGTTTCCAAAACCTTGATGGCGGCTTCCGTGGTGCCGCCCGGCGTGGTGACCAAATGGCGCAGGTGCTGCGGCGAATCGCCCTTTTCTTCCAGAAGTTTCACGGCGCCCTTGATGGTGGTGATCGCCAGTTCGGAAGCGTTTTCCGCCGAAAGCCCCACCTGCGCGCCGGCGGCGATCATGGATTCGATGTAATAAAAAACATAGGCCGGGCCAGAGCCGGACATTGCGGTGACCGCATCCAGATCGGCCTCTTTGAATTCGATAACGTTGCCCATCGCTGTGAGTATGGAGCGGGCGATGTTCAGATCATCGGCGGTGGCGTACGGGTTAGGACTCATTCCAGACATTCCTGCCATGACCAGCGAAGGGGTGTTGGGCATTGCCCGGATGATGGGAAGCTGACGGCGGGCCGTACTGTCTATGGGGTCATAGAGAAATTTTTCGAGTTTGGAAATGGTAATGCCCGCGGCGATGGAAATGACCAGTTTGCGCTGGACAATCCGGTAATCTTTGGCGCCGGCGATCTGCTGCAGAACGTTTCCGACAATATGAGGCTTGACCGCCAGAATGACCACATCACTGCGGGTAAAAAGTGATGTGCTGTCTTCCGTGATATGAATGGCATAGGTGCGTTTGAGCGTTTCGAGACGTTCTGAATTGGTATCACAGGCGGTGATACTGGACGCGCCGCATGTCCCTGAACTGATCAGCGCGCCGATCATGGCTTCTCCCATGGTGCCGGCGCCGATAAAACCGATGGTTTTGTGAATGTCTTTCATAAGATTCCTTTCCGATGACGTTGGGGATTGTGGTTTTCTGAACTTTGTTATTGTGATATAGCACACTGCGTACCAAATGTTAATCCCATACCACGGTGAAGCATCTGGTGAAAATAATATCATTCGATATATCAATAGGATATAAAATGACCGATTTATGGGTGCAGGATGTCGAATTACCCCTGCCGTCATTGAAGGACAATACCGCGGATGCCGACAGGCTGATACAGGCATTGCGGTCTCGTATTGGCGGCGATGTCGTCACTCCGGAGCTGAACCTGCTGCGTCAGTTGCCGGGTCTGCTGCGAAACGCCCATTACCGTGTCCGGTGTGTGCTTCATGAGGATCAGGGGCGCTGGGGGATTTCGGCGGTGCTTCCTGCGGAGGATCGTTGCGCCGTTCTGGGGCTGGCGGTGGATCTGGGCACCACCCGCGTGGTGATCCGTCTGCTGGATATGACCCGCGGCGAGGCGCTGGGGGAAGCCTCTTTTGACAATCCCCAGATAGCCGTCGGACCTGATATCCTGACGCGGATTCATTACGCCGATACGGCTGAAGGTCTCGATCATTTGCACCGGTTGATTGCCGATGCGATAGGTCGCCATGCGGACGCTCTGTGTGTGTCCGCCGGATATGCCGCTTCCGACATTTACATGGCGTCGGTTGCCGGCAACACCGCAATGACGCATTTGTTTTTGGGGCTGAATCCCCGATGGATCATCCGGGAACCTTATATTCCGGTGGTCAATCGTCCCGGAACGTTTCTGGCCAGCGCGCTCGACATTCGCTTTCACTCCAGCGCCAGGGTATTTGTTTTTCCCAATATCGGCAGCTATTTTGGGGGGGATCTGATGGCCGGTATTTTGTACGCCGGGTTGCATCGCCAGGAAGAAACCGCCATTCTTGTGGATGTTGGCACCAATGCCGAAGTGGTTCTCGGCAACCGGGACTGGATGATCGCCTGCGCCGGAGCGGCAGGCCCGGCGCTGGAAGGCGGCGCCGCCCGCATGGGAATGATGGCGGGTCCGGGCGTGATTGATCGGGTGAGCATCCATCCGGAGACGCTTCAATGGGACATCCACACCATCGAAGACCTTCCGCCCGTGGGGATCTGCGGCTCCGGGCTTATTGATCTGGCGGCGCAGCTTTTCATGCACGGAATGCTGGATGTGCGGGGTAAACTGGCGCCGGACAGATGCGGCGACCGTATCCGGGTGAAAGACGATCTTTGCCACCTGGTGGTGGTGGCCTCTCATCTGTCGGGGACTGGCGAGGAACTGACTATTTCTCAGGTGGATATTGACAGCCTGATCCGATCCAAAGCCGCCATGTACACCATTTTAGAGACGATTACCGCGTCTGTGGGGATGCCGCTTCGCGGCCTGACCCGGTTTTATGTGGCGGGTACGTTCGGTGCTTTTATCAATCCGGTATCGGCCATTACCATCGGGATGATTCCGGATCTGGATGTGAAGTGCTACCAGACGATCGGGAACAGCAGCCTGGAAGGCGCCACGCGGTTGATCCAGGACCCGCGGCGCCTGACGGAAATCTATCATATCCGTGACAGCATCACTTATATGGAATTGAACGTAAATCAGGAGTTCATGAACCGGTTCAGCGCGGCGAAATTTCTACCGCACACCGAACCGGCGCTGTTTCCGTCGGTAAATCCGTACAGAACATCATAGTCGGTTCGGGATATACCATACAGAGGCGTCCCCTGCATCATGGCGAGGGGTGGTCTTTGGTGGAAATCGCCCGATCAAGCAGAATTTCATAAACCCCATGACCGAGTTGTGAAAATATCAGGCGGGTATTGCGCCTGAAAAACGATATCAGCATTGTTTTGTCATGAGAATCGGGTTGTTGAGAAAGCCAGTCGTTCATGAAATCATACCGTACGATTATGTGCGATATGCCCATGCGGTGCAGCGCCATTGCCACGTCATTCGGAGAAGTGGATGGGCCGAGAACCGTTTCGGGCAGTGTCAGGGCAAAAAATACCCTTCTGTCGAAGTAGTATCCCCGGTCCCCCAGCCATAACGCCAGAATCCGAGCCGTTTTCGGCAGATGATGATTGATGAACTCGATGGCCGGAAATTCCGGTCTGTAACGGGTGATATAGGTGTTTCGGGATATTTCTCCCCGAATATACGGAAGTGGCTGCACCACCGAAAACTGGGTGACCAGATACGACAGGTGAAATGCCCCCAAAGCGGCGACGCCCGCACAGATCATCGCGGCGCGGTAATGCCTGGACGGTTTGCCCCATTGCCACAGGTCGTGTGAACCGATGATGGACAGGATCACCAGCGGCGGAACAATGGGCGCGATGTAGCGAATCCGCATATCCGTAAGCGCAAAGGCAAACAGCAGGTACAATACGGAAAACGCCAGAAGCAGCTTCATTTCAAACTGAAGGCGTTTGGGCTTTTTCCGGATGAAAAAAAATCCGAAAAATGGCAAAAAAAACAATAACGGACTCAATCGCCCGTCAAAATGCGCCGGCTGGTCATCCTGGCCTTCAAAAAATACCCGCAGGGGAATTGCGAGTGTCTGCCACCAGGATTCGTGATACACATACTTGCGGATCAGAAACTGGTTCAACGGCGCATGGTCGAGATCGGGCGGCGTCTGTCCGGATGGGGACTGGATTGCAGGTGGCGGCGGATTGAACCACGAATTGTACAGCGGGTATATGGGGTTTTGTTTCCAGATGACATCCCGGATCATCCAGGGAGAGAACACCGTGAGCGATATCAGAAAAAAAACAGCGCTGAACCCCAGAGGTTTCAGAATCCGCCGGTTGCTGGCGTTATCGCTGCTGCAAAACGGCGTGAACATGGTCAGCAGAAACAGGACGAGAAGCCCATTGTATTTGGTTCCCAGGGCCAGCCCGCAACCAGTGGCGGAAATCACCAGATACCGGAGACGGAAACCGTTTTCACGCCATTTGAAAAGCCAGTACAGCGACAACATCGTGAAAAATATCAGCCCCAGATCCACATACGCGGTGATGGAAAGCCGGACAATGATCGGAATGGATAGAAAAAAGAGACCGCCATACAGCGCCCAGTCAGTATTCAGCCTGTCTTTCAGATAAGTGAAGATCAGAAATGCGGTCAGCAGCGCAAACGCAAAATGAATGTACGCGGGCAGAATATCGGACCCCAGATACAGCGCCAGCAGATACAGCATCTCCAGATTCATCGGATAATAGGAAAACTCGATTCGGGGAATTTCGTAGATGCCCCCGTGCTTCAGATAGAGTTTGGGAACATAGAGATGATGGGTCAGGGCATCCCGCGCCACTGGCGGAACGGCGCAGAGAAGACCGATGGCCGCCGCGAAACACAGTATCAAAACTGCTGGTATGATGTATGGCCTGAACTTCACAGAACTATTTGATGCAGACCTTGCGAACCTGAAGCAGGTTGCAGTGGCCGCTGAAAATTTTTTCGATGCCGTCCTGTTTGAGGGTGGTCATACCGTCTTGAATGGCCTGATGACGGATTTCTTCCATTCGGGCGTGAGATTGAATCAATTTTTTCATGGGATCGGTTCCCATCAGAAGCTCGTGAATGCCCATTCTGCCGCGATATCCCGTATTGTCGCATTCACTGCATCCCACCGGTTTGTATAGCTCCAGTGAATCCGAATACGGAATATTGACATTTCGATAAAACGCTTCCGCGCCATATTCCCGGATGAGTTCATCATATTCGGCTTTAGGGGGATGATAGGGTTTTTTGCAGCTTTTGCACAATGTTTGCACCAGCCGCTGCGCCAGAATGCACAGGATGGCATCCGCAAAATTGAAGGGATCCATGCCCATGTCCAACAGCCGGGTGATGCTTTCCGGCGCGCTGTTGGTGTGCAGGGTAGAAAATACCAGATGCCCCGTGAGTGACGCCTCGATGCCGATCTGGGTGGTCTCTTTGTCGCGCATTTCGCCGACCATGATGATATCCGGATCCGCCCTCAGAAACGATCTCATGGCCGCGGCGAAGTCAAAGCCGATCTTGGGTTTGACCTGCACCTGCCGGAGTCCTTTCTGGGTGATTTCGACCGGGTCTTCCGCGGTCCATATCTTGGTTTCGGGTTTGTTGATGTAGCCCAGGGCAGAATGCAGCGAGGTGGTCTTGCCGGATCCGGTGGGGCCGCAAACAAAAATGATGCCGTAAGGTTTGGTGATGACGCTGATGAAATTGTCGAAATTTTGTTTTGAAAATCCCATATTCTGAAGCGGAATGGGGTCTCCGGCCGCCAGTATCCGCATTACGACGTCTTCCATGCCGCCCTGCGTCGGAATGGTCGCCACCCGAAGCTCGATGTCCTTGCCGCCGTATTTTTTGAACTTGATTTTTCCGTCCTGGGGTTTACGGCGTTCGGAGATGTCGAGATCCGACATGATCTTGATACGGGACACGATGGCATTTCGGTAATTATAGGGAATGGTCTGGTAAAGATGGCAACTGCCGTCAATCCGAATACGGACACGGGTGTTTTCCTTGCCGGGATAGGGTTCGATGTGAATATCCGAAGCCTTGCGGGCGTTGGCGTCCAGGATGATCTTGTTGACGAGCTGCACCACCGCGCTGTCTTCTTCCCCCATACCGCCTTCGGTTTCATCGGTATTGCCGTCATCCACCTGCAGTTTGG
>JAJYBO010000297.1 GCA_021778975.1 Deltaproteobacteria bacterium | reverse complement strand
GGGCTTTCATGAATTTCATATGGCGTTCGATCCGGAGAGCCAGTGCTTCAGAACACATGTCTGGGATTCGGAGCGACGTATCGGCTTTCTATCACCGGAGCAAACGCATGAACTTTACCGGCGGATCGCGGTTATCCTGACCACGTATTACAATCCCGAATCTTTCGAGCAAATATTTCCCTGGCATCATGCGGCAGGCGATTTTGTGGTCTCTTGTTCGGGGGCAAGGGTGGATGTTCGCCTGATTACCGTCCGGCAATATGCCGCCATGTATGCCAGTGAATCAACGAACGATGATGCGCGTCTGGAGGCATTGCTGCTGTTTTTGGTCAATATGTCTATACGAACCCGCATTGACAGGGTGGATGGAATCGGTGATTTTATCTGGGCGGAGGTTTATGTGCTGGACGCCACCGTACAGGGTTTTCTGGAATGTATGGCGGAGCGGCGTCCCGAATATTATCAAATGATCCGTCGAGCTGTGCAGACATTGGAAACAGGTGAATTCTGCGAGGCTGTCGTGAGTTCCTACAATCCCAACGCACCTGAACTGCCGATGATTCTCAGTCATATGGCCGATCATGTCATGCAGTTGCAGGAGGTGCTGGCCGTCCGTCTTTAATGACCGATATTTATCCTTCGGTGTCGGTCGCTTGCTTTTTCATTGACAAACCGCAGGATTGATTTTATATCTGCCGCTTGATAAAAAAAATCCAGGTGACATATCCCTTAGCTAATATCGTCAATCATCATTTTTCATCATCCATGTTTGAAAGGAGGTGGCCCGCATCACCCGATCCGGGAAATACTTGTGTGATCTTTAGCGGTTACGGATTGTTAATATTAATTTTATTGGAGGTAAAACGATGGCAAAACATGCAACCCCATTGTTGGACCAACTTGAATCCGGCCCATGGCCGAGTTGGGTGTCCGACATAAAGCAGGAAGCCGAAACAAGAGCCAAAAATGTAAAAGGAATTGATTATCAGATTCCGGTGGATGTTTGTGATGACGTTTTGGGTTTGATGGAATTGACGTATGCTCAGAAAAGAACGCATTGGAAACATGGCGGCATTGTTGGCGTTTTCGGGTATGGCGGCGGCGTTATCGGGCGCTACTGCGACCAGCCGCAGCAGTTCCCCGGTGTTGCGCACTTTCATACAGTTCGTGTCAATCAGCCGGGCGGAAAATATTATACATCCGCATATCTGAAACAGCTCTGTGATCTCTGGGAGCTTCGCGGCAGCGGTCTGACCAACATGCACGGTTCCACCGGCGATATCGTCTTCATCGGAACGACAACGCCGCAGCTTGAAGAAATTTTTTATGAACTGACCCACAATCTGAATCAGGACCTTGGCGGTTCCGGTTCCAACCTGCGTACGCCATCGGATTGCATTGGTACATCCCGCTGTGAATTTGCCTGTTATGACACCCAGTCGCTGTGTTTCGCTCTGACCAACGATTATCAGGACGAACTTCACCGTCCTGCATTCCCCTATAAATTCAAGTTTAAATTTGATGGCTGCCCCAACTGCTGCGTGGCGTCCATCGCCCGTTCCGACATGTCCTTCATCGGCACCTGGAAAGACGATATCCGCATTGACCAGAAAGCCGTTCAGGCATATATCGGCGGCGAGCTGAAACCCAATGCAGGCGCTCATGCCGGTCGTGACTGGGGAAAATTCGATATCGCCAAAGAAGTTCTGGATCTGTGCCCCACCAAATGTATGTGGATGGATGGCGGCAAGCTGGTGATTGACAACAAGGAATGCACCCGCTGCATGCATTGCATCAACGTTATGCCCAGGGCCCTGCGGATCGGCGAAGAAAGAGGCCTTTCGATTCTGGTAGGTGCTAAAGCGCCAATCCTGGATGGCGCCCAGATGGGATCTCTTCTGGTGCCGTTCGTCAAAGTTGAAGAACCTTATGATGAAATCAAAGAAGTGATTGAAAACATTTGGGATTGGTGGATGGAAGAAGGAAAGAACCGTGAACGTCTCGGCGAGTTGATCAAACGTCAGGGATTCCAGAAGCTGCTGGAAGTCACCAACATCCCGGCGATGCCGCAGCATGTTCAGGAACCGCGTCACAACCCGTACATTTTCTGGAAAGAAGATGAAGTTCCGGGCGGTTTCGAGCGCGATATTACCGAATTCAGAAAACACCATCAGCGATAGGGGGTACCAACAATGGCATTTATTTCATCAGGTTACAATCCTGAACAACCGATGGCAAACAGAATAACCGATATCGGTCCACGGAATTTCGAAGAGTTCTATCCACCGGTTATCAAGGCCAACAAGGGAAAATGGCTGTATCACGAAATTCTGGAACCCGGTGTTCTGGTGCATGTCTCTGAGACCGGCGATGAGGTCTATACTGTGAGGGTGGGCGGCGCCCGTCTGATAAGCTGCACCCACATTCGTGAAATTTGTGAAATTGCGGATAAACACTGCGACGGTTACGTTCGTTTTACCACCCGTAACAATATCGAGTTTATGGTGGACAACAAGAACAAAGTCGCCGCTCTGAAAGCCGATCTGGAAAGCCGAAAGTTTGCTGGCGGTTCCTTCAAGTTCCCCGTGGGCGGCACAGGCGCCGGTATTACCAATATCGTCCACACTCAGGGATGGATTCATTGCCACACGCCGGCTACCGATGCTTCCGGGCCGGTCAAGGCGACCATGGATGTTCTGTTTGACGATTTTAAAAACATGAGAATGCCAGCGCATTTGCGGGTTTCTCTGGCCTGCTGTCTGAATATGTGTGGTGCGGTTCACTGCTCGGATATCGCGATTCTTGGGTTCCATCGCAAACCGCCCATG
>JAJYBO010000065.1 GCA_021778975.1 Deltaproteobacteria bacterium | reverse complement strand
CAAACGCGGCGATCTCGTCAAATTTGTGTTCGATGGTTTTATGGGGAATTTTAAGAATCGCGCCATTCAAAAAGACATTCTCCCGGCCGGTAAACTCTGGATTGAAGCCACTGCCCAGTTCCAAAAGAGCGGCCAGCCTGCCATTAACGGCAATCTGACCGGAAGTGGGCTTCATGGTGCCGGCAATGATCTGAAGCAGCGTGCTTTTGCCGCTCCCGTTATGCCCGATAATCCCGATGGCCTCCCCTTTGTGAACCGTCAGGGATATATCCTGCAGCGCCCAATATTCCTGCCGGAGTCCTCTTTTCAACAGCGCATGACGGAGTCTGTCCAGAGGATGCCTGTACAGATGATAGCATTTACTGAGGTGATGAATTGAAATGACGACCGGTGTATTCATAGACGTTGCCTGTGCCAGGCGGATTTAAACCAGACCGACCAGGGCCAGAGCAGATACCATTTGATCGGAACCCGGCCTGTGTATTTTTTAACGACGGACATGGCTTCACGCCAGTGGAGGCGGCGCATGCTGGACGTTTTGGTTTGGCCGTAAACCCTGTTGGCGGCGACAAATTCGGTAAGATAATATAACGGGCCATACCTCCGCACAATTTTCCACCACAAATCATAGTCCATTGCCAATCGTAATTGTTCATCCAGACCGTTGACCGCTTCCCACACCTGGCGCCGGATCAGCGTTGCCGGTTGGGAAATAAAACAGCGCTGCGACAGACGCCATTCGGAAAAAGGCCATGTCCGATAGGGTCTCGTGAAAAGGCCCTGTTCATTCGTATTCCAGCTTCGCCCATAGGCCGCCGGCGCCGCTGGATGACGCTGGAGGCACTCCAGGAGTCGCCTCAAGCCATCTTCCAGATAAAAATCATCCGCATTGAGCCAGCATACGAACGGTGCTGTGCCGTGAGAGATCGCCTCGTCAATTGCCGCCGCCTGGCCTGCATCCGGATGGCTGCGCCACCAGGCGAGACGACTTTGCCATTTTTCGATGATGTCGAGCGTGTTGTCTGCCGATCCGCCATCCGCCAGCATCACTTCCACAGAAACATCCTGGCGGAATATGGATGTCAGGGCTTCATCAAGAAAACGACCGTGGTTCAAACACGGCACCGCAACCGTTACCATCGGGAAATTATCCGAAAACACCATCGTCATATCACATCCGAAAAACCGTCTCTCAGCCGTTGAAACACCGCAAACCCCGCCCATGAAAATATCAGCGCCGTCAGCAGATACGCGGCAAGCCCGAGAAAATTCGGCAGTTCGCCCTGAAGCATGACGCGACGGGCTTCGACCATGATAAAGGTCAGCGGATTTAGCAACATCAACCCCCGAAGTCTTTCCGGCACCGCATCCAGACTGAAGAACACCGGTGACAGAAACATCAGCGCCTGCGTTGCAATACCGACCACCTGAGTGATATCCCGCACATAAACGCCCACGGAACTCAGTATCCATCCCAGTCCCAGCATGACCGGTATCAGTGGCGCCACCACAACCGGCAGCAGCAGAATCGTTGCGGATGGAACACCGCGAAGGATTCCATAAAATAGCAGCCATGCCGTAAAACTTACCAGAGCATTGAAAAAAGCCGAGCCCACCGCCACCCAGGGATAGATTTCCAGAGGAAACACGACCTTTTTGACATAATTGGGCTGTCCTGCCACCAGCGTTGGCGCCCGGTTCAGACACTCCGAAAAGAAATTGAAAATGATCAACCCGGAAAACAGCACCAGTGAAAATTCCAGGGTCGAGCCGGCGCCTCCCCAGCGCATTCTGAAAAATGTCCCGAACACCAGCGTATAAACCCCCAGCATAAAGAGCGGGTAAGCGAATGACCAGAAAGCCCCCCCGAAAGATCCCTGATAGCGGCTCAATATATCACGTTTGACAAGCTCTTTCAGCAGTTCCCGATGCTTCCAGATGGATGTTACCATCAGAAGGGGGGTGACACTGGATTCGGTGCTGTCCACCCCGTCTCGCTGAATTGAATATTGTTTCATGATCCCCCGCCTCAGATGTTATAACCAGGCATCGCGCCACAATTCCCACATCATGAGCGCCCATAGCCGGTGCGGATGATTTACCCGTCCGGACAGATGATCGGAAACCGCCGCGCTCACCACCGCCGGATTGAAAATGCCCTCCCGCTTCAATCTGTCATAAGAGAGATAATCCAGCAGCATCGGCCGGAGTTCTCCCCGAAGCCATTTTGAAACAGGAACGGCGAATCCGGCCTTAGGCCTGTCAAACAGGGAATCCGGCAGATACCGCGAGAGCAGCTTTCGCAATATATACTTGCCCTGCCCATCTTTGTACAGCCAGGATTCCGGAAGCCGTGAAGCAAATGCCGCCACCCGGTTATCCAGGAACGGCACCCGGACTTCGAGAGCGGACGCCATGCTGGCCCTGTCCACTTTGACCAGCATGGCGTCTGGCAGATACGTCTGCTGATCCACTCGAAGCAGCGCCGACATCACCGGCCAGCCCGCGGTGGAGAAGCATCGCTCAAATCTGCCGGATTGCGGAAAACGCCCGGTCAGCCTCTGAACGCTGGTTCGATCCCAGACACAAACAGAAGCCCGATACAGCGCCTGAATGTCCGCCGCATCCATCTGCGCCAGCAGTTTCTGCCATTTTTCTGGGAAATTGACGGTTTGCGCCGCTTTCGGCAACGCCGGGTGCAACAGGCGGTAAATGTGTGCGACCGCATCCGGCGGCGCCTGGGACAAAACAGCGTAAATTCCCTTTCGAAGCGCATGGGGAAGATAACGGCGCCACTGCATCATTTTCCGTGTCGCCCAATATCGGGTGTATCCGCAGAACTGTTCATCGCCGCCATCGCCGCTCAGCGCGACTTTCACCTGGGATCCGGCAAGCCGATGCACCAGAACCGAGGCAAGTGCGGAGGCGTCCGCAAACGGCTCATCATAAACCATCGGCAGTGCAGGAATCACTGCCAGCGCGTCTTTCTGCCTCACATAAAGTTCGGTATGGCGGGTTCCCAGATATCGGGCGATACAGGCCGCCCAAGGGGCTTCATCATAACCGGCGTCCTGAAAACCAATCGAAAACGTCCTGACAGGGCTTGCGCTTTCATGTTGCATAAGTGCTGTTATCAGGGATGAGTCAACGCCGCCGCTCAGCAGCGCGCCGATTGGCGCATCACTGACCATCTGCGTTGATACGGTCTGAATCAACACGTCCTGAAGACCATCCAGCACACGAGACAGGCTCCTCCCGGATGCGTCCGACATATTCAAATTGGATCCGTCTGAAGCCGATGTTTCCCGCCGTATTTCTGACAGTGCATTCCAAGAAGTGATATGGACATCGCCGGACGCATACCGCAGACAATGTCCCGGAAGCAGCTTGAACATACTCCGGTAAATGGTATGCGGCGCCGGTATGTATTGATAATGCAGGTAAAGCGGCAGCGCATCCGGGTTTATCCGCCCGGAAACGCCATCAAACGCCAGAATTGCCTTCAGCTCCGACGCGAAGATCAGATTTTCGCCAGAAAGATAATAATAAAGCGGCTTGATGCCCACCCGGTCTCTGGCCAGAAGCAGCTCTCGGCATCTGCCGTCCCAGATGGCCAGAGCGAACATGCCGTTAAATCGGTTCAGACAGTCATATCCCCACTCCAGATACGCCTTCAGGACGACCTCCGTATCCGAGCGACTTTTAAAATGACGCCCCGCTGATTCAAGGTCCGCTCGGAGCGCCGCAAAATTATAGATTTCTCCGTTATAGACGATCTGCACGGTTCCATCGTCGCTGGACATGGGCTGATGACCGGAAGGTGTTATGTCCAGAATAGACAGCCTTCTATGCCCCAGCCCCACAGCGGCGGCCGCATCCGTGAAGACTCCGGCGTCATCCGGGCCCCGGTGCGCCAGAGACGCGACAGCCGTCGGCAGTGCGTGGCTGAAAACTTCAAATTGACTATTGGTGATAAATCCTACGATACCGCACATCGAACAATCCACATATCCTCAAACCTTCCCCTTGCCGACAGGCCTTTCTCAGCACCCCATTCTTACCCACTGAAAACGTTTAATCGCCGATGCGCCTGGATATCGCCAGAAAATTCTGAATCGTATATAATTCATCTTTATAGTCATAAGCGGGTATTTCTATCAATCCGTCAAATAAACTTCTGTAAATACGGTATTTTTCAGTCAAAAAAGAAAAAATATCCTTAAAAAACACCCTGGATTCGATACTCGGAAAACCAAATTCAAACTGGATGAAGTCAATTGCGGCAGAGTTTATCAATTTACTTCCACCACTCAGAATATTCATTTCATATCCTTCGACATCCATCTTCATAAAATGAATTTTCTGAAGATGGTGGGTATCACAAAATTCATCCAGCGTCGTCAACGCGATTTCTTCAATAACAAGGTTATGGTCTTTATGATGATAGGGCGCGTTGTTCACTGAAGCGGAACCAGCCCCTTCCAAACAGCTATACAGCTTAACCGTTTCTGTTTTATCACCAAAGCCGAAATTATAAAGCCTGACATCAGAGCGCTTCGAAAGTTTCGTATTCAGCAATTCATAGGCTGTTTTCGATGGTTCGAAACAGTACAGGTGGATATTTTCACTGCCAAAAGATGTGATGACGGCGGATGCATAATCGCCTCTGTTCGATCCGATATCGAAAATCACCGGAAGCGGGCGCCGAATCTGGCTTTTAACGAAGTCAATGATCCATTCTTCGCCGCTGTAATAAGGATAACCGCTGGCGGGACCCATATTCATACCGTAAATGGATATCTCATACAATTGACGCCAAAGCCGGTAGAATATTTTTTTTCGCATGAATTTCGATATGCTTTGTTTAATCATTTATTTTAATTTTCCTCATAAATATATCGGCGGTTATCACGAAACCAGCATAAGTGACTACATAAGAGCCGGCAACCCCTTCGATTCCCCAATATCTTGGAAGGATGGCTAAAGATAGCAGCAGCACTGCCAGCCCGATACCATAGATGATGGTGATGGTTGCAAACCTTCCCCTGGCCTGAAAAAAATTATGTTTTACCGCATACAGCATATAGAAAAGAGACGCCGCGGATAATATTCGGGATATCCGATAGCTTTTTTCGGCAAAGTTCTTGTTGATCCACAATGTCAGTATCGTTTTGGCGAAAAAAATCAACGGCAAATAATATACCAGGAATATGACGATAACCGCCATCACGGATAATTTCTCTATATCGCGGGTGCTGATGTTCAATATGTTTCGTCGCACCAAAACTGTGGTAAGGCTGCCGGTTACCGCCCAAATAAGAAACCAGGCTTTGACATTGATTTCAAGCGCCACCGAATAATTCGCCAATTGCTCCATTGACAACATATTGGTTACGTAAAATTTATCGAGACTGGTAATGACCATTCCAATCAACAATGTCAGAAGCATTGGGATGCCGTAGATGATATTGAAACGCAACTCTTTAAAGATCAAAACCGGTTTCATCCAGTTTAAGTCGCCGAAAAGTCGAAAACACAAATAGATATCCGCCAGCAGCTTCAAAAAACAACCGACAACAACCAGGATGAGAATATTTTCGAGCAGGTTCTCTTTAGATATCAATACAAGCAGTAACGGGACTGCCCGAAAAACATCGTAAATCAGTCTGGATAAATTGATCAGATATATTTTGTTATACGCCTGCATAACCGTCAATATGGCGGCATCCATCACCAGCGGCAGGATTCCAAAGGATATTATTTTATAAACAAGAAAATATTCATCGGTTTTGGTGAAACATATTGAAAGACGCCTTGCAAATACAAACACCAGCATACTTGCACATCCGCCTACTATCACATAAAAAGGCAGAGCGTGTTGCAGTATTTTTTGAGCATAATCGAAATTTTTGCGTGAAACAGCCCGTGTTAAGCGGTATCCCACCGCATACCCCATGCCCAGATCCACAACCGATATGTAACTATAGATAAGGAGCAACATGGTGAGAACACCAAACTCCTTACTCCCCGCTCTGTTGATGAAAATAGACGTCGTAAACGCGAATAGCGTCAGGGATATCAGGCGATTGACAAAAAATGAGCTGAAATTGAGGATGTGTTCTTTTCGTGATTGGTAATATTCTGTAACAGCCTTAAAATCCATGAGTTTTTTTAGCCAGAGAAATCAACATTCGTCTGAAATGTTTGATGAGAGAAAATCCGAACAATCCGATAGTTAACGTGGTTGACAGCAATTTTTTTCGCCGGAGCCTTCTGTAAGTATCCAGTTCACCGCTTTCCATTGCGGACAGATTACGGCTTAACCCGCCTTCACCATATGAGAACTTGAATGACGCCGCCAGAGGCGTATCTATATACCACGCATGAATACCGTTCAGCACCATTTCCAGCCACAGGCAGTAATCCTCGGAATGACGTTTTTCTTCCGGAAAACGAAACGGCAACATCCGGTATAACATGACCGAACGCGTCAACATCTGGTTCCGCAACAACAAATTCCAGGGTTTCAATTCGTAAGCGGTAGGAATCGAGGGTATTTTCCAGAAGTCATACGCATCACGAACGATCTGAATACACCGATGTGACGTTATGGCAATATCAGGATGTCTTGTCATCCATCCGTATTGGCAGTTGAGTTTTTCTGGATGCCACACATCATCGGCATCCAGAAACGCCAGACATGCCGCGCTGGCGTGATTCCAGCCGATATTTCGGGCAACGCCAGGTCCCTGATTCTGAAGCAGCGAAAGGACATGTATCCCCAGTTCACTGTATTTTTTTTGTAACTTATAGAGCAAATGCAGCGTGTTGTCTGTACTGGCGTCGTTGATGAGCATCACTTCGGCAGGGCGGGCCGTCTGTCTTACCACGGAGGACACCGCACGATGGATCGTATTTTCACAATTATAGCAGGGAATAATGACGCTCACAGGAACAGTATTCATGGATTAAAGTTCCGGGAACATCCGCGCAGGCCATCCAGATCGCGAAAATGTATTTTCTTTGGCTATCCGCCAGCTCAGCTCAAACACGATTCTGCGGGAAGCCTTCAACCCGCGGTCTCGCCCCCAGATCAGGCTGCACACCCGAACCAGAATCCATCGTATCAGGCGTATCCATAGCGGAGTGGATGCCGCCGCAGCCTCCGTAACAAGGGACATGTCTGCCTTTGATATAGTGCGATTTTTTACTTTTACAGCATAATTTAGAACTGAATCCAACCGGTTTTCATATGTATGCGCATTGCAAGTTCGCTCAAAACCGGCAATCGCGATCCGGTCACGGATATCAGGATGTGAAAGATAAAATTTGATTTTTTGAAGCAGTTCATGATCTGTTCGAAAAACAGCAATCTCCTGATCTGGAACATACCAATTTTCCAGATTCGGCGCGGCTTCAGACAGGAGAAACCCTCCCGCCCCAGGAACTTCGAAAGTTCTGGCTTTGATTTGATCCCGCCGTCCCCTGGAATTTGCAAAATTCAGACTGATGATGGAATTTCTCATAATTTTCGAAACATCATCGGCTGAAACCGGCCCATGTGGCCATCCGTACCCAAAACACGAAACAGGGATTCCGCGATCCAGCAGATACTGGACGCGTTGCTTTCGCCTTCCGTGTGCTTCCCCGATAAAGGATACCGGATAGAGACATTGATGCGCCGATAACGGCGCCGATAATTGATCCGATCTGGCCGCCCACTGGGTCAAAAAAACATGGGAAATGTGATCTTGATGATAGTTCCTGATGACATCGGGGTAAGTCGTTGTCATGACATGATAATACCTGCCGATAAAGCGAGAAACCTGACGATATTTCCATGAATCGTCGGTGGTCCAGCATATCGTCATCACATCTCCGCGTTTTCTGATGATTTCAAGAGTTTCGATAAATATTTCATACTGAAGCTGGACGGTCAGTAGCACATCCGGACGTTCCTGCTCTATGGTGGTTAGCAGTAACTGGTTCAGCGCATTATAATCTGAATAACGGCTTCTGTCCCAAAGTTCAAAATGCGCCACATCATGGCCGAGATTTTTTAGGGCTGGTATAAAAGCGGCGTATTCGGTGGAAAGCCCTCGGACAGGATCGCCATATTGATATTTCCCCAGGGCGCAAAGAATTCTCACCGATTGTCACCCCCATCATTGTGGCTTAATTGCTCCGATTCAGACGGCGCGACTTCCAAAAAATTCAGCAACGCGTTCCGGATAAATCGGAGGCGAAAGCGGGTGCCGGAAAGTTCAGTTTCCTGCCAGGTTGTCATAAATGGATTCAATATCTCTCACCAGGCGCTCCTGTGAATAGTTGTGAATGACATAATCGCGTGCGCGCTGTATTCGGTCGCGTTTTTCGGATATATTTTCATGAGCGATATAAGAAAGCCCTTTGGCAAATCCGTCCACATCTTCCGGCCGGCAGGCGACCCCCCGGTTGCATATGTGGTAAGCTGCACTCCTCGTCGCGTCTTCCGGATCGCCTATCAGATCGGCCACTCCTCCCACCCGGGTTGATATTACTGGAACCGATGCCGCCATGGCCTCGATAATCGAAACCGGCGTGCCTTCGTTCAGGGATGTCAGCGCCAGGACATCCAGGTCTGCATAGACCCCTGCGACATTTTGAATCCAGCCGCCAAAAATAACATATGGAGCGATCCGTTGCTCCTGGCAATACGATTTCAGCCGATCCCGGCATTCCCCGTCTCCGACAACCACAAACCGGACATCGCATTCTGGATGGCGCTTCAGAAACAGCGTCGCCGCATCCAGAAACATTTCATGATGCTTGATCGGCACCAACCTGCCGACAATTCCGATCAGCAATGTTTTCGGAGAAACCCCCAGCTTTTTGCGAAATTGCCCTTTCAGCCGATGGCAGGATAAAAATGGATCGAGGTTAAACCCCAAGGGAACGACACAGACCTTTCTGTGAGACGCAACATGATAGGTTTCGACCAGTTCTGTTTTTTGGCTTGGGCTGATCGCGATCACCACATCTGTGAACATGGCGAGTAAACGTTCGACCAGCACATAGAGCGACGATGTGAACCGATTGAAATACCCCCTGAATACATGCCCGTGAAAGGTATGCACCAGTTTGACGTTTTTACCGAAGATGCGATTATACACGATAGCGGCCAAACGGGCGGTAAAGCCTGCCTTGGCGGTGTGCGTATGGACGATATCCGGCTGAAACCGCCTCAGCAGTCTGAACAACTGAATCAATACACGAATATCTGCACGGAGGCCCAGATCTCGTTTCAGATCCGGAATCACATGCAAATGCGGAAAATCTTCAGGAAACAGATACCGCATATCCCCTTCCCGATGAGAAATCACACCGGTCACCAGAATGCTTGTATAACGCTCCGGATTTAGACCGGTTGTCAGCAGATGGACATGAATGGTGGGGCCGCCGATGTTGAGCCTGGCAATGACGCGTAATATGACAATTTTGCCAGTGGTTATCTTTTCATCAGCAGCGCAGTCACTTTTCGGAATTTCCGGCATTAAATGAAAAGCGATATGATACCATATTGAAATCAGGCATAATCTCATGCACAACCCCAGCATGACCAGCACCTTGAGCGGAATCAGGGCAGAGGGATTGTATTTTTCGAACAACAGATAGACACTTTTGTGAAATTCGAGACGTGACCTGAAAATCAGATGATTGCTGCTGCCGCCGACATGATGGACAATAGCAGCCCGCGGGAAATACATCACCTTCAACCCGCTGTCTTGCATCCGCCGACACCAATCCGCATCTTCCCAGTACATGAAGAATCGTTCGTCGAAACAGCCCACCTGGTCAATAGCGCTGCGGCGGACCACCATACAGGCGCCCGACACCCAATCCACTTCCATCGGCTGAACGCCATCGCAGGCATGAGTCAATATGTTGGCGCTGCTGATAGGGTTACGCGGGAACATGCGGGTAAGGAGAGATGAACGGCCAAAAAGCGCCGTCAGTGGTGTGGGGAAAGTTCTTGCTGACCCTTGAATGGAACCATCCTTATCCAGTATTTTGGGGCCGACCAGCGCCACTCGGGGATTGTTTTCCAGAAAGGAAAGTACATTCTGAAAAAAACCCTCCAGCACATAGGAGTCCGGGTTCAACAGCATCACAAACGACAATCGCCCTTTTCTCATGCCCTGATTGGCTGCAGCGGCAAATCCGATGTTCTTCGAATTACAGGTGAGATGGACATCCGGAAACCGATATTTTATCTGATAAACATCGTCTGTGGAAGCGTTGTCTTCAACCCATATGCTGGCGGATATCCCCCCCAAGTGACGATAAATGGATTCGAGACATTCTATCAGATAACTCGTACTGTTATAATTTACAATAACAATATCTATCAATAGCAATACCTTATGCTGAAATATCGGGCAATAACAGCCACTGGTGAAAATCAAGATTTCAAACGTCGCGTCAGCCGCGGGAAAAGCTGTTCCCTGTCCAGAAGACTCCAGATATATGAATCTTTTACTCGGCGTTCATTTTGTATTTTCCGCCGCGACTTGGTTACTGCGTTTAATCTGTCGAAGCTGTTTCGTTTCGCTCGCAAAAACGTCTTCGCGTACCCTTTTACCGCAAAGTACATAAATGCTGCAACATTATACGCCATATGCCCTAAAATAGTTCGTGCTATCAGTGAGAAAGGCATATTTTGAAAATACACCCATTCCAGATTCCGGTGTCCGTAATAGACGGATGTCTGTGAGTCGTAACCGATGCTCTGGCTGGCCATGTGGTAAACAATGGCTTCCGGAACATAACGACATTTATAACCTTTTAACTGCGCTCTGAAACTCAGATCCACATCTTCGTAAAGCAGAAAGAAATCTTCATCGAACAACCCGATATCCCGAAGCATGGACATGCGGTACAGAGCAGCACCGGCGCATGCACCGAATATCCACTCAGGTCGTGCATAGGCATCCGCAGGCTGTCCTCTGCCGCGTAAACTGCCGGCGCCGGCAGTCGTATAACTGTCACCCGCGCGATCAATGATACTGCAATCGTGCGCATACAGCATTCTGGAGGCTGCAAGGCCCGCCTGCGGATATGCATCCAAAGTGTCGACAAGACGCTCCAGCCACTGCGGATGTGCGATGGCGTCATTGTTCAGTAAGGCGATATAGTCCGTCCGAGCGCTCTGGATCGCGACGTTATTCGCCGCAGCAAATCCCAGATTATTTTCAAGCGCAATAATAACAACTTCAGGAAACTGTTGTCTAACAACATCCAGTGAGCCATCTGTTGAACCATTATCCACAACCGTCGTGACGAAATTCTGTATTGTCTGCCTCTGCAACGATTTCAGGCACTGTGCGATACATGCTTTACCGTTCCAATTCACGATAACAACTGTGGTCTGCCGTGTCATATGGTTCGTTTTTTAGAAAGCGTTTCTCTGCTTTCGTTTTGAGCCTGCAACATTCCAAGCATGTAGTGACCCTTCAGGATGATGTCGCACAGTATCAGCACATTCAGATGGAAAGAAGTATCCATAATCTCCATAAGCCATGCCATTCCAGCCAGAAGCGGCGACATCCGTGAAAACACCGGTGAAATATCGCGAAGATGCAAAAAACCGGAGAGTTCTGGATGTATCTGATAAAATTGTACCGACGAATATCCGACCTTGAATTGTCTCTGGCAAAACGATATTAGAGTAATAGGGTGCAAATGACTGGCGATGGCTCCGGGTTCATACCGGAGTACCATCCCATTTTTTTCATATCGGTATCCCAATTCGATATCTTCCCAGCCGTATTCTCTGAAAGATTCGTCAAATCCGCCAAACTTATCATACAACGCTCGTGCAAATGCCAGGTTCGATGTATAGAAAAAATTGAAGGGAACGCATTCCGCATCGGAAATAAGCTGAAAGCCGAATTGCAATCCCCATTCATTGATCCAGTTGCGAAAAGGGGTTA
>JAJYBO010000296.1 GCA_021778975.1 Deltaproteobacteria bacterium | reverse complement strand
GTTCACGTAGGAACAAAATTTGTGACAGCGTTGTGACACTTTGGGAATTTTACGGAAATGGAAAATGAGATACTACCCGTAACATACTGATTTTAAAGTGCCTGGGACGAGAATCGAACTCGTACAATCACAAGGATCGAGGGATTTTAAGTCCCTTGCGTCTACCTGTTCCGCCACCCAGGCATATTGAAATGATCTCGGCAAGATAACTGCATATTGCGTGGCGACTTTTGCCGTTGCGACACAAGGCCCAACGCCAACCGTCGGGGTGGTTTCTACATGAAGCAATCAATAAATGCAAGCATCAATATACATCACCATGAGCCATCAAGCCCTCTAAGCCCTTCCATATACAGCTTTCCGCACGCTACAAACAACGAATAACGGGTGGTCAGCACCGGAATTCCATACGAAATTGCAGCTTTGATAAAATTGGCATCCGGTCTTTTTCCTCGCACAATAACGATGGCCAGAACACCGGCAATCCTGGCGGTACTCAGCGCCTGATCGCTGGTAAGGCCCGTCAGCAATACAGAGCCTTTAGCCACGGCCGCCAGCACATCGTCCATAAGGTCAGCCGCCCCGCCTCCGGAAACATTCACTTCCATCTGGTCGTGGCCGCAGATAACCTCGGCTCGTAACGCATTTTTGATTTCGGACAACTTCATAAATAAACACCAGAACAAATTCAGCATCATGATTGACGACTTCGTAAAAAGCCCGCATACTGTGCTACGCTGCATCCTTCGTCGTTGCGGCGTACTATAAAAGTACGCTTCACTCCTCAGAATTTGCGCGCCTTGCCTGCGAACTTTTTACAAGGCCGTCTGAAATTCGACTTTTTACGAGAGTACCATGATTGAAACATCGAATTTTCAGAATACAATTTCAGGATGTTACTTTCATAACCGCTCTAAAAAGTCAATAGAATCATTTCATGAATCCGGTTATTTTTTTAAAAAGCTCTGTATTACAAGATGGTTATATCCAACGAAACCGATTTTACGCTCTCATGTTTCGTCCTCTTGACGGAACCCTGTTTCCTGAAGTATAGAATCACAATCTGTCACAAAAGGAAACGATCTATGCTATCTACTGAAAAAATCAAAGAAAATGCCGATGCCGCCGCCCGGTATATCCAGAGCCATATTCATAATCCGCCTCACATCATGGTTCTGACCGGAACCGGGCTGAGCGAAAGTGTGAAGGGAATCTCTGTCGAAACCCAACTGGAGTATCAGGATATTCCCCATTTCCCGCTCTCAACGGTAGAAAGTCATCCTGGCAAACTGATTATCGGCAGGCTTCACGACAAAACTGTGGCGGTTTTTCAGGGCAGATTCCACCTGTACGAAGGATACAGTCCCCCGGAAGTCGCCTTTCCGGTTCGAGTGTCGCAGCGACTTGGCGTCCAATATCTTATTGTATCCAACGCTGCAGGCGGATTGAAATCTGAATTTTCCGCAGGAGATATCATGCTCATATCCGATCACATCAATCTGACCGGCTGCAACCCGCTTCTGGGGCCGCATGACCCGGTACTGGGAGACCGTTTTCCGGATATGACCCGCGTTTATGCGCCGGACATGATCGCGCTGGCGCTCGATATCGGCAAAACAAACCATCTCCATCTTCAGACAGGCGTGTATGCAGGGCTTTTGGGGCCTTCTCTGGAAACCCCGGCAGAAACCCGATTTCTGAAAATGATCGGCGCTTCGGCTGTAGGTTTTTCGACCATCATGGAAGTCATCACCGCGGTGCAGGCAGGCATGAAGGTGATCGGGCTATCCACCATCACCAATATCAACAACCCGGATCATCCGGTTCCCGCAACACTCGAAGACATCATCGAGACAGCAAATCGCACCACACCGACACTCAAAATTTTGATCGAACAGATCATCAAACATATAGACGCTTCCGGCGGGGAAGGCCGAGGTGAGGGTCAAAAGGTATAGACATAAACCGTTCGAAGTATATGTTGAGCATCATCTGAAATAAGGCGTTCGGCCTTTTTTCTGACAGCACTATCAACGGATAAAGGAAAAACATCCTATGGCGATCTCTCCTCTTGCAGGCAAACCGGCCCCTCCGGAAATGCTCATTGATCCGGAACAGCTTCAGCAAAAATACTACACGCAAAAACCGGATCCGGACAACCCGGAACAGCAGGTGAGTTTCGGCACCAGCGGCCATCGCGGCTCCCCGCTGCATGGAACGTTTACAGAAGCTCATATTCTGGCCATATCCCAGGCCATCTGTGATTACAGACATGTTCAGAAGATAGACGGTCCTCTGTTCATGGGCAAAGACACGCACGCGGTTTCCGGACCGGCGCAACAGACCGCACTCGAAGTTCTGACAGCCAACCATGTGGATACCATGATTCAGAAAGATGACGGTGTCACGCCGACACCGGTTGTTTCCAGATCCATTCTCGTTTATAATCGCAACCGCACGGAGCATCTGGCGGATGGTATTGTCATAACACCATCGCACAATCCGCCCGAAGATGGCGGCTTCAAATATAACCCTCCCAACGGCGGCCCGGCGGACACCGATGTCACCCGATGGATACAAAACCGCGCCAACGATCTGCTGAAAAGCGGCAACGCCGGTGTTCGGCGCATGACGCTGAGCAGCGCCATGCACGCGGATACGACACATGCAACGGACATGATTTCTCCCTACGTCGCTGACCTGGAAACGGTCATTGACATTGCAGCGATTCGAAATGCCGGTCTCCGCCTTGCCGTGGACCCGCTGGGTGGCTCCGCCCTGCCCTTCTGGGAAGCCATCAATGCCACATACCACCTCGATATCTCGATTGTGAACACCGTTCT
>JAJYBO010000064.1 GCA_021778975.1 Deltaproteobacteria bacterium | reverse complement strand
TTTTGGCATCGAACCGTGCGAATCACCAGTTGTATGTCTGATTTGTGGCCATTCTATGGGCTATGTCCCGCTCAGACACATTGGTTCCAGACCGCATTGGTTTTGATAACATATTTAATTATCTTTAATATAATCATTTTTTGACTGGTTTTCGGCTTTTGGAATCAGCGTTATATGAGCCTGTGCTGGCTCTGCTCCGAGGTTTTCGATACAGCCTGGATTTCCAAAAATCTGACGCCTCTGTTTTATCAAATAGATGAAACTATCCCTGATCTCATACTGTTCTGCAACACTGATGTTGAGTACCTGTTGGGCCTCCGTTAGGGTGGGCACTCCACATAAAGCGGGCAATCGAATGGCGATGCGATCTGCATCCTTCATCTGACCAGTTCCATGTTGTTTAGCCAAACCAAAAAGCGACTCAATTTGATCGGAGCTGACTGGCATGCCTATCTCATCCAGACCCAACTGTTTAGCGGTCTTGAGTTGATTATCAAGATAGGCGTTGAAATCACGGCGCAACCCAGCCGAAGGGATATCCTGAATCAACGGCCTGCACTTTGCTATCATCTTATGGCTCAGCCCTTCAGTTTTAAGGATCTTCTGACACTCCAATAGCGGTGTAACATCTGCACTGAACCGTTTGATAAAGTTTCTGCAAGAGGGGAGCGTATCCAGACATGCCCGCAGTCTGGATAAAATGGAATTCTTCGCTGCGCGTCCAGGTGTCGAGAGTTTTAGCAACTGATCTGCCCAGGTAATCAGGCGGCGAATGTTCATGAACCGTGCTTTAGTCTGAACTTTAGGCGGTGTCAGACATGCCAGAATTGTTTGTTTGAGCTTGCCTGAAACATGGCCACAGGCCGAAATAAATGTAAGGCGTCCAAAACCGCATAAAATCATTATCCGGTATTTGGCTTCGAACCATGCGAGTCACCAGTTAGGTGATTTCCAGCATAGAATATACCATTCGGAGAAGAACACCCCCCTGCCCCCCTCAAGGGGGGAATATAAATCCTACATTTCAGCACGGGGTGTTCTTTGTTGGAAATCACCTTATGTATGTGATTTGTGGCCATTCTATGGGCTATGTTCCGCTCGGCCATATTGGCTACAGACATATGATATCAAAATCCCGGATAAGGAATATCGTTATTTTAGGCCATTTTTAGACGCCTTATGTCTAATTGGACTTTGGACAAAACCTATAACCTGTTGATATGATAAACAAATAAAAAACATGAATATTTTGATGTTATTCTATTATTTCAATTGGTTAGCATATTTCATGTGATTTTTGTCCAAAGTCCAAATAAGTTGGACTGAAGATTTAATGATAGATGCACAAGAATACGCCCAAAACGGTATCAAGCCATTTGACCTGAATTATAACGATGCGCGGTATGCCGTTTTCACCGGCGATCTTCTTCTTGATAATCCGGAGTGAATACGTTACATGTTGCAGTGCGATATGCTGTCATGCCGGTGAGCGGCGCATAGCAATTGAACCTGATTCAGCAAAGGGGGAAAGACATGCAGAGAAATAACTACTGGGCAGACCGATATATCGAGAGAAAAAGAAGCGGTGAAGAAGCCATCCGGATGATTAAACCGGGTCAGCGCGTTTTTATCGGATCGTCTTGCGGCGAACCCCAGCATCTGGTGCGTATTCTGTATGAGGCGTCCAGCTATTTTACCGACATCGAGATCGTTCGTCTCATGTCTCAAGAAAGTACTCCGTTAGCCCTGATCGCCGATAAAACCCAAGATCAAATACTGAATATCCGGTCCTTCTATCCGGGGTCCGCCAAAGCCAAAAGCCTTGCCTCCACGATGCGGTTCATCACGCCCATAAACATTTCCGCGGTGCCGCGCCTTTTTAAAAGCCGAAAACTTCCCATTCATGTAGCACTCATTCAGGTATGCCCTCCGGATGATTTCGGGTGGATGAGTCTGGGCGTTTCGGTGGATATCACCATGTCCGCCGCACAATCCGCGGATATCGTCATCGCTCAGGTAAACCCCAATATGCCGCGGGTTTTGGGCAGAAGTTTCATTCATGTCAACGATGTGGATGCTTTTGTCGAATACGAAGAACCTCTTCTGACCGTCACGCCGTCTCCGGAACTGGAAGCCGCCAACAACATCGGCAGGATGCTGGCAAGGCTCATTGACGACGGCTCCACCATTCAGATCAGCCCCGGCACCACCCCTCAGGCAACCTTGCTGGCGCTCAGGGATAAAAACGATATCGGCGTTCACACCCAATATCTGACCAACGATATCATGCAGCTCTACGCCATGGGAATCATCAACAACCGCTGCAAAGGCTTCAACGAGGGCAAGATTGTCGCCAGTTCCGCCATCGGCGAGCATGATTTGTATGAATTCATCAATGACAACCCGGCCATCGAATTTCATCCTTCAGAATATGTGAACGATCCGAGAATTATTGCCAAACACCATAAAATGGTGTGTCTGAATGTGGCGACCGCCATTGACCTGACCGGACAGGTGGCCGCGGATTCACTGGCCTATAACCAGTTTTCCGGCGTCACCGGCATGATGGATTTCATTCATGGCGCGGCGCAGGCCGAAGGCGGAAAATCCATTTTGATGGTGCCTTCGACAGATTCCCGCGGAAAAAAAAGCCGGATTGTTCCTTTCTTGAACGACACCGCTGTCGTGGTCCCCCGCTCGGAAGTGCATTATGTGGCAACGGAATACGGTGTTTTCAACCTGTTCGGAAAGAGTTTTCAGGAACGGGCGCTGGGCATGATCAGCATTGCGCATCCAGACTTTCGCGACGAACTCTTTTTCGAAGCCAAAAAAATGGGGCTTTTCAGCGTGGAACGCACCCTGACCGAATTCATTCACGGCGTTTATCCGGTTCGTCTCGAAGAAACCCGCACCATATCCGGCGAACAGGTTACGATTCGTCCGGCCAAGCCGGTGGATGAACGGCGGATACAGGAACATTTCTACAACCTGGACAAGAGCGATGTGGTGTCTCGTTTTTTCCACGAAAAGACCAGTTTCGTCCGCAACGAGGTTCAGGGCATATCCCAGATAGACTATGTCCGGAATCTAAGCATGCTGGTGGTGGTGGGGGAATTTGGCTTCGGCAAGGTGGTCGGCATTGGCGAATATCTGATTGATGAATCCAAAAACATGGCGGAGGTGGCGTTTTCCGTCAGCAGACCGTGGCAGGGAAAAGGACTGGCCCGAATACTGATTCTCAAACTGGCCGAAGCCGCCAGAGAAAACAACATTGACGGACTGATCGCCTACACATCCCATGACAACGCCGCCATGATCAATCTTTTCAAAATACTGCCATATAAAGTGAAAACAACTTTCGATGATGATATTCTGATTTTAAGCTGCAAATTTTCAGAGCCCAAGGAGAACTCATGACGGATACGGGTATGCACACGGTCTTATTTTTACCTCACAACCGGAAAATCCAGGTAAAGGATGACGAAAGCCTGCTGCGCGCCGCGATGGAAGCCGGCGTTCATGTCAATGCCTCCTGCGGCGGGGAGGGCGTTTGCGGCAAGTGTCGGGTCATCGTTGAATCAGGCGTTGTGGAAGGCGGCATTACCGAAAAGCTGACGGCTCAGGATGTATCCGATGGGGTTCGGCAGGCCTGTTTGGCCCGCGTCAAAAGCGACCTGGTGGTCCGAATTCCCGTGGAGTCCGTCATTGACGCCAGTATTTTAAACATGCAGTCAACCCCACGCTGCACCGCCCGAATCCGGCAGATGAATCTGGACGAACTCAAAGAGGCCGGTCTGTTCGTCCCCCCTGTCGAGAAGAAATATCTGGAGCTGCCGTCACCAACGCACCAGGACAATCTTCCGGACGTATCGCGTCTGGTCGGTTTTTTGAAACTGGAGCATGGCGAACACCGGCTGGTGGTGGATTTTCCGGTTATCCAGAAGATTTCGGATGTCCTCCGAAACGCGGATTTCAAAATTACGGCAACACTCGTCAGACCCGTTCATCCTGGCCGAAAAACCCATATCGTCAATGTGCAGCCGGGCGACACGACAAGCCGCAACTATGCGATTGCCGTGGATATCGGCACCACCACCATCTACGGGCAGTTGATTGATCTGGTCTCCGGAGAGGTGCTGGCGCAGATCGGAGATTTCAACGCGCAGATCAGCTATGGCGAAGATGTCATCAGTCGCATCATGTACGCCGAGAAACCAGGAGGACTCGAAAAGCTCAATGAAGTCGTGATCGGCGTCGTGAACAAGCTGATCCGGAAAATGATTGATAAATCCGGGGTGGATATCGAGGATATCTCCTCCATCACGCTGGCCGGCAACACCACCATGACCCAGTTGCTGCTGAAGGTCAATCCCCGACACATCCGCAGAACGCCGTATGTGCCAACATCGTCTCTGTATCCACCGTTGCCGGCCGTCACGCTGGGCATCGCTCTGAAGGAACATGTCACCGCCCTGGTGTATCCTCAGGTTTCAAGCTATGTGGGCGGAGATATCGTCGCGGGCGTTATGGGGTCTGGTCTGTACCGCGCCGAAGAACTGACCCTGTTCATGGACATCGGCACCAATGCGGAAATTGTCATCGGTAACAAAGACTGGATGGCCTGCGCCGCCTGTTCCGCGGGGCCTGCCTTCGAAGGCGGCGGCATCACCTTCGGCATGCGCGCCACCAAGGGGGCCATCGAGGACTTTTCGATGGATCCCTTTACGCTGGAACCCATGAACATCACGATCGGCAATGTCCGTCCCAAAGGCATCTGCGGTTCCGGTCTGATCATCATGGCGGCCACCATGTTCGAGCTGGGCGTTATTGACAACCGCGGTAAATTCAACCGCAACCTCAAGACGCCCCGCATTCGTGAAACCGGCGGCATTTGGGAGTATGTTCTCGTATGGGCGAAGGAAACGCAGATTGACCGCGATGTGGTGCTGACAGAACCCGATATAGACAACCTCATCCGGGCCAAAGGCGCCATTTACAGCGGCTGCATGACGCTTTTAGAAGAAGTCGGCCTGACCATACAAAACCTGGAACATATCATTCTGGCCGGAGGATTTGGGAGCTATGTGGATCTGGAAAAAGCCATGACCATCGGTCTGCTGCCCGAAATGGACACCTCGAAGGTGACATTCATCGGAAACGGCTCTCTGCTGGGCGCCAGGATGAGTTCGCTGACCAACCGGATCCGGCGGGATGTGGTGGATGTGGTCAAGAAAATAACCAATTTTGAACTGTCTGAGACCCATTCCTACATGGACAATTATGTGGCGGCGCTCTTTCTGCCGCATACGGACATGAACCAGTTTCCCCGGATCAAAGCCAGGCTGGAAGCCAGAAGACAAATGCACCTGCCGGAAACCGGAAACGCCCGGCAGTGACAACAGCCATCGCGTATTGATAGTCTAAGCGGTTGTATGCTTCAGACGGTTACAAACTACGTTTTCCTTAAGCGCCTTCCCCCAGTGGGGGGGTATAAAAGTGCAAATTGAAACCGCCTGCGGTATATTTATCCATCGGAACAAAACTCTAAAACGAGAAAGCAGCAAGGAGGCATAATGTCGGGAATCAATAAAGTCATCATCGTCGGACGACTGGGCAAGGATCCGGAAGTTCGTTATATGCCAGACGGTACGGCAATCGCCAACTTTTCGGTGGCCACCTCCGAAGAATGGAAAGACAAAAACACCGGAGAGAAAAAAGAGCGCACCGAATGGCACCGGATTGTCGCTTATCGGAAGCTGGGGGAAATCTGCGGCGAATATCTCACCAAAGGAAAACAGGTATATATCGAAGGCAAACTTCAGACCCGTTCTTGGGATGACAAGGATGGCAACAAGCGCTACAGCACGGAAATCATAGCTTCCGACATGCAGATGCTAAGCCCCAGAGATGAAGGCGGCGTCAAAAAAAGCGCGCCAGCGCCCGATTTTGACGCAGGATTCCGCGGCCCCGGCAATATGGGAGGAAGACCTGAAAGCGGCCCAACCGGAGACGATGATATCCCCTTTTAACCCATGACAACAACGTCGGACCGTCATATTTCAAAAGCGGAGCTGGATGCGCTTTATCGCCAGTATCATCACCGAGAACGGGTGCATCCGGATCCGCTGGTGTTCCTGTACCGTTATCCAGATATTGAAGACAGGGAAATTATCGGGCTTATCGCCTCTTCCCTGGCCTATGGACGGGTAGCGCAGATTTTCAAAACACTGTCCGGCGTGCTGGAAAAATTGGGACCGTCTCCGCGTGATTATCTGTACCACTCCTGCCAGGAATCGCTGGACGCTGTGTTTGCCGGGTTCACCCACAGGTTTGCCACCGGCCGCCACATAACGGGGCTGCTCCTGGCCATCCGGCGGGTTCTCGAACGTTACGGCTCACTTCACGCCTGTTTCCTTTCAGGATCAGACGCAGATGCGGATACCGTCTTACCGGCGCTGAGCCGTTTTGTAACGGAACTGACATCGGATTCCTCCCTGAACATGGGGCATCTCATTCCGATTCCCGAACGCGGCAGCGCCTGCAAACGGCTGAACCTGTTTCTGCGCTGGATGGTCCGAAAAGACGCCATTGATCCGGGCGGGTGGGATGGCGTTCCGGCCTCGAAACTGATTTTCCCGTTAGATGTCCATATTCACCGTATGGGGATTTCCCTGGGGTTCACCCGACGCCGACAGGCGGATATGCGGACCGCACTTGAGATCACGGCGGCGTTTCGCCGGATATGTCCCAAAGATCCGCTGCGATATGACTTCACCCTGTGCCGGATGGGAATGGAAGGAAATGCCAGATCTGCATCATGATTGTTCAATATGCGTAAAACTGAATGAGGGATTGTTGAATGCCGATTTACGAGTTTTATTGTCAGGATTGTAATACCCTGTTCAATTTTTTTTCAAAAACCGTCAATACATCCAAAATTCCGACCTGTCCCAGATGCGGCGATAGACCGTTGTCCCGGCGGATGTCGGCATTTGCGGTGACAGGAAAAGCCCGTGAAGACAGTGGCGCGGATAATCTTCCTTTCGATGAAAGCAAGATGGAGCAGGCCATGCAGATGCTGGCGGGTGAAGCCGAGAATATTCGGGAGGACGATCCCCGCCAGGCCGCGGATCTGATGCGGAAGCTCACGGATATGACAGGGCTTGAATTGGGGCCGGGAATGCAGGAAGCGCTCCGCCGGATGGAAAGTGGCGAAGACCCCGAACAGATCGAGGCGGAAATGGGCGATGTCATGGCCGGGGAAGACCCGTTTTTGATGCCGGGCAAAAAGGGGAAAGCCGCCGCGGGACAGCGAAAAGCGCCCTCAAGAGACGATACCCTATACGATTTATAACCATCTGGAAATATTTACAATGCAATCAAAACACTTAAAATGTTCCGAATGTGGTGGAAAACTCGATATTCAGCGGACCTGACGCGCGGCGGTGCTGCGCTGCAGGGACTGCGGCAAGAAATATTCTTTGGAACAATGTTTTCAGGATATGGATGACGCATTTGAGGAAGTGCTGGGGAATATCCGGTGTGATCGCCTATGACGTCTGAAAAGAATTTCCGGATGACGCTGGAATATGACGGCACCCGATACGCCGGGTGGCAGCGTCAGAAACACGAGCCTACCATTCAGGCGGAAATCGAACAGGTACTCGCGCTTGTTCTCCGGCAGCCGGTAACAGTCGCCGGTTCTGGCAGAACCGATGCCGGTGTTCATGCCCTGGGACAGGTGGCCAGTTTCAGATGCCGGACGCGGCTGTCTCCGGAAAGCCTTCAGCGAGCCATGAACAGTCTGCTTCCGGAAGACATCGTGGTTCGGGACTGCCGAGAGACGGACGCCGATTTTCATGCCCGGTTTGCCGCTGTGTCTAAAACCTACTATTATCATCTGCGAAACCACCCCATTCCATCGGCGATTGACCGCAACCATTGCTGGCATATCCAGAAACCGCTGGACATTTCCGCCATGCGTCAGGCCATCGGCTGTCTGGTAGGAACGTTTGATTTCAGCGCGTTCGAGGGTGCTGGAAGCCCCCGCGTTCACAGCATACGAACATTATATCGGGCGCACATTGACGATCACGGAGACGGACGCTGGGTGATCGCGGTTGAAGGCGACGGCTTCCTCCGGCATATGGTGCGCAATATTGTCGGTACGCTGGTGCGTATCGGCATGGGGAAAATGTCGCCGGATCGGATGGCTCGGATACTGGCGTCCGCCGATCGCCGTCAGGCCGGTGTTACGGCGCCGGCCCGCGGGCTGTTTCTGATGGAAGTTCGCTACCGTGATTTTATTCAGAACATCGAACACCTGTGAAACTCTTATAAGTGGCGCGCGCCTTTGGCGCGTCCGCACTTAACCAACTTCAAAAGACGTCACACCAAAAATACGCTTTATTGGCACGTCAGGAATCTCGCGATTGTACATGCGAGCAGTCTCAAACATAACCCTCATGTTATATTTTTCGGCTAATCTCACAGCAGCACTGTTCACTTCAGGAACATCGAGAAAAACTGAATCTGTGGAACCAACTTTCGAAGTTAATGCCAAAAATAACGATTCGGCGACAGTTGCTGTATCCGCAAAAAGTGGTCCAATTTTATAGCCCTTACGACATGGTCGAATTACACCGTAACCACTTAACTTCCCCGCATGGCAGACTCCCAAAGCATGACTATCTGGCTGCTTCACCCAAGACTTTATAAAAGCTGATCTCTCAACAGGGAAAAATGGTTTATCATAGAAAGCGACTTTCTCGAATTGCAAGGAGGCCAAGTCAACAATACCGGCGCCCTCTGGATAATCGCCCCCACCAGTCCCCTCATAGCGAACATTTCTATAGGCTAAATTGAACCCGGATTTTTTGTAATTTTCCTGTTGATCCACCACGCCATCAAGACCAATATTTCGCCCTGCAAGATATTTGAGCCCCGCATTCCAGATTTGAATTCCATATCCATGGCCGCGAAATTCGGGAGAAACAATATAAAATCCTAAAAAACCAAAGGTCTCTCCGTATCTCACTACCGATATGGTGGCAATCGGCTTGCCGGAAAGAAGCCCTATCAAGAAAGCGTTTGGATCAGCAGCGAAATAGCAGTCGGCGTCATGCAAACCCGGATTCCACCCCTCATTCGCAGCCCATTCAATGGCCAGACCAATTTCACTTCTTACCATTGTTCGTATCAGGTAATCCCTCATTTGAACCTCCGGAATTGTTGGTTCGCTATATCCAGGCTAACTATACTGCAAACGGGAATAATCTGCGTTTTTTGGCCCCCCGCCCCTCCCCCGCTGGGGGGAAGGAGGGAGCTTAAGGAAACGGTGTACGCGACTGCATATCCTTCGTTCAGGCCGCCTGTTTTTCGAGATCCCGGACGCCCTGAAGCACCGTATCGAACAGAAGGGGAATATCCGATTCTTCCAGACACGAAAACGCCACCCGCAGGTTTTTATCGCCGATGGAAATCAGACCGACGCCATAATGCTCCAACAGATGCACCCGAAGCGCCTCCGCTTTGACCGTTTTAAGACGAATGCACATGAAATATCCGGAATTGAAGGGGTACACCTGCCAGGCGTTCTGATATCGAGTATCCTGAAGCACGGCTTTCACCCGGTTGGCCCTGCGCTTTAAAATCTCGAATTTCTCTTTCTTTTCCAAGATGTTCTTCTCATCCTGCATGGATTTCAACACCAGGGTTTCACTCAGATGAGAGGCGTTGGAAATAGAACCGCGAACGGCGCCGGCGGTCTTTTTCTCGAGCGCTTCATACAGCGCCCTGCTGTCACCATCGGCGACGACGCCGTATGTGACAAACCCGACGCGAAGCCCCCACACAAAGCTTTCTTTGGTGGCGCCATCCAGCTTGATGGCCATCAGGCGGGGATCCTTTCCGCAGCAGCGGGCAAAAAGAGATTCCTTCAACGTTTCTTCTTCGTAAAATAGCCCGAAATAAGCGTCGTCCATGACCGCCAGAACGTTGACACCGCGCTGTGCAACACGGGTCAGAATTTCAACGATCCGGTCGCCCTCGGATGCTGTAATGGTGTATCCTGTCGGGTTGTTCGGAAAATTGAGAAAGACAATGACTTTGGGACTGCGCTGTGCTTCCGCGTTGACGGCTTCCTCGAACGCCTTCAGGTTGAACCCGCCGGCGTCCGAGAACATCGCATAGTTTTTGACGACCGCACCCTTCCGGACATCCAGAATCAGGTTATAATTGCCCCACATCATATCCGGAAACAGAATGACATCGCCTGGATCTACCCACACGTCCGCAAAGACGCTGATGGCATGGGTAATGCCGTTGGCCACCACCGGCAGGCTGACGGTATGGCCCTGCAGGGATGGGTTTTTTTGAAACAGCGATTCCTGCCACAACTTCCGCAGCGCCGGAATTCCAAAGGAAGGCGCATACGTGAGAGAGGCTTCCGGTAAAATGCCGCAAATATTGTTCATGACAGACGGAAAGTGCATGGTGCGGCCTTTTTCGGTGGCAATGCCGATCGTGGCGTTCAGTTTGTAGGCTTTTTCCCTGGCTTCCGCACTCTGGCTTAGAATTCCCTTGGGGAAATATAAGTTTTTTCCAATCTGGGACAGCATTTCCAGAACATGGGGATTTGCCTTCACAATGTCCTGGTTCAATTGTTCTGCAAGCAAGTTCATGATGTTTTTTCTCCGTGCAAATGATATGAATTCCGGCAAAAGCCCCGGCAGCATCCACTGGTCTATGCTCTGGAGATTCAGATATAACGTATTCCCCTTGCCGAATCAACAAAATGAACGGAGGCAACCGGCCATATCTACAAAAATCCATGACAGAACGATTACGGTTTTGCTATGAAACGCTTGACAAACTGTTTTCATTCACGATACGAGAAGAAAACATAAATGGAGAAAACCCGTTGACGCTTCAGGAGTGCTTCAGGCGTCTTACCTGATTTTATGGGAGAAAAATGCGATGAGAACAAACCGTGTCCTCCTGTGGGTATGTATTGTGGGTGTTTGTGTGGGGTGCGCAGCAGGCGTAAATGCCGCCGACACAAACACATCGCGGATAAACCAGGAATCCAGCGTTTATTATACCGTAAAAAAAGGCGATACGCTGTGGGATATCTCCCACCGGTATTTCAACAGTCATCGGATATGGCCACAGATATGGAGCGAAAATCAACAGATCATGAATCCCAACCGGATATTTCCCGGAGAACGGCTGAGGCTTTTTCAGAAAAACTGGGAAACGACGCCTCCTCCAGAACCCATCGCGCCATCACCGCAACCCGTTTCAAAGCCAGAACCCCCTTTTTACCGGTATCTACTGATTCATCAGATCGGATTTGTCACAAGAAATCCTGTGGCAAGAGCGGGGGTGATCGTCATGCGCAAAGGAGACAAAACGCTTCCCAAAACCGTGTTGGGTCAGGATGAAAACGTATATGTGATATTTCCAGGGCAACCGCCGTTGAAAACAGGCGCTGTGTTTACGACCTGCCATCCGCCGCAGGCCGTCAACGATCCTGAAACCGGCAAACCGCTGGGCGTTCAGTACCGCCCCACCGGCATTGTCCGCATTATCGAAAGTTTTCAAGATCATGCCATCGCCAAAATCGAAAGGTCGTTTTCTTCCGTAATGGTGGATGATGTCTTGCTGCCATATGATCCGGTTTCTCCCGACATTCGGCTGGCGCCTGGGGTTCCGGATATGGAGGGCCATATTTTTATGGCGGAAAAAGGCGAAACCATTTTTGGCGACGGCACCGTCGCTTATATTGACCGGGGAGCGGATGAAGGCGTTCGTCCGGGACAAAGTTACGCCATTTACGACATTGACGAAATTCCCTCCGAAGCCCCCGGTGATATCGCCCAAAAAAGTCCAAACGACAGGTCTTCCGTTCCCCCGCCCATACGAGACAAAGTGGATTTCGGCTCTCTACTGGTGCTGCACGCGGAAGCCACGACAGCAACGGTATTGAGATCGGAA
>JAJYBO010000295.1 GCA_021778975.1 Deltaproteobacteria bacterium | reverse complement strand
GGCGTACCATAAGTACGCCTCACTCCTCAGGATTTGCGCGCCTTGCCTGCGAACTTTTTACAAAGCCGTCCGAATTTCGACTTTTTACGAGGGCATCATAAAAGGACGGCGATGGATTTTTTTCTGTGTGTGCTGGGCATGGTGATGATCGTGGAAGGGCTTCCGTATTTTGCAGTTCCGGAAAAAATGAAACAATGGATCGCACAGATTCTGGAAATGCCGGATCGAACGCTCAGACAGCTTGGCCTGACGCTGATGATTATAGGACTGTTGCTGATATATCTGGGAAAGAGGTAATCCTTTGTTCGATCTGGAAGATTATGCCTACGTGCTGCCGGAAGACCGCATCGCCCAGAAGCCCTGTGAACGCCGCGATGCGTCCCGGCTTCTGCGGCTTGGCCGGAGTACCGGCGCCGTCTCTCACCATGTGTTCGGCGAGCTGCCCGGATTCATAACGCCGGGCGATGTGCTGGTGGTCAACGACACCAAAGTGATTCCCGGAAGGCTTTTGGGCCGCAAAGACACCGGCGGGAAGGCGGAAGTTCTGATTCTGTCTTATGCGGAGAGTCTGGCGGCGCAGGAAGCACCGGAAGAATTTTACTGCACCTGTCTCGTAAAATGCTCCAAGAAGCCGCGAGTCGGTTCGATGCTTTATTTTGATGAAGGGCTCCGGGCGGAGATCGTGGCCCCCGAAAGCGATCATTACCGACTGAAGTTCACCTGCGACGGGGATTTCGATACAATTCTGAACCGGACCGGCAGGGTTCCGCTGCCGCCTTACATCCACCGAAGCGCCAGAGACAGCGGCGCTTCGAGCGCGGACAGCGCCAGCTATCAGACTGTTTACGCGGCGGCGAAGGGCGCCATCGCTGCGCCGACCGCCGGCTTTCATTTCACCCCCGATCTGATGCTCCGGCTGAAAGAAAAAAATGTCAGAATCGTTGCACTGACACTTCATGTAGGGTATGGAACGTTCATTCCGGTGCGGGTGTCCGATATCCGGAAACACCGGATGCACCATGAAACCTTCCGGATCGGCGCCGACGCCGCAACGGCCATCAACGACGCGAAGGCATCCGGACACCGGGTTATCGCCGTCGGCACCACCAGCGTCCGGACACTGGAATATTGCGCAGACGCCAACGGAACACTGGCGCCACGCGCCGGGAGCTGCGATCTGTTTATTTATCCCGGATATCGCTTCAAGGTGGTGGACGCCATGATCACCAATTTTCATCTGCCCAGATCCACGCTGCTGATGCTGGTGTCGGCGTTTGCGGGCAGGAACCATATCCTGGAGGCTTACGCCGAAGCCATCGCCTCCGGATATCGTTTTTACAGCTATGGCGACGCCATGCTCATCGAATAGAGGTCACCCTGAAATTCACAGAAACAACATCATCGGCCCCTTGCGCCAGGGCAGGCGTCATCCGCATGGCGCGGGGTGATATTCTGACACCGGTCTTCATGCCGGTCGGCACTCTCGGCACGGTCAAAGCCCTGTCGCCGGAAGACCTGCTGGCATGCGGCGCGCAGATCATTTTGGGCAACACCTACCATCTGTATCTACGCCCCGGCTGTGAGGTCATCGCCGCGTTTTCCGGCCTTCACCGGTTCATGCACTGGGACAAACCCATCTTGACCGACAGCGGCGGATTTCAGGTGTTTTCGCTCGCCAGACTCAGGAAGATTACAGAAGAAGGCGCGGATTTTCAGTCTCACATTGACGGCTCCCGGCATCTGCTCACTCCGGAAAAAGCTGTTGAGATCCAGCTTTGCCTCGGCTCCGACATCATCATGTGCCTGGATCAGTGCATCGCCTATCCGGCGACCCATGCGGAAGCCGAAACCGCCATGAACCTGACCACCCGCTGGGCGAAACGCTGCCATACCGTCTGGCGAGGGCATGAAGGCGCCCATGCATTGTTTGGCATCGTTCAGGGCGGCATGTATCCGGATCTGCGTAAAGCCTCTGCGGATGCTTTGGTGGATATCGGATTTTCCGGGTACGCCATCGGCGGGCTGAGCGTCGGGGAGCCTGAAGAACTGATGCTTGAAATGGCGGAAATCACGCTGGAGCGTCTTCCCCGATCTTCGCCGCGATACATCATGGGGGTCGGAACCCCTGAAAATCTCGTGGAATTGGTGGCGCGCGGGGCGGACATGTTCGATTGCGTCATGCCGACGCGCAACGCCCGAAACGGACAGCTTTTCACCCGCAGCGGCGCACTGAATATCACCAACGCCCGGTTCAAAACCGATACAGGCCCCATTGACGACACCTGCGCCTGCTATACATGCCGGCATTATTCCAGGGCGTACCTGCGGCACCTGTATATGTCTCGCGAAATACTGGCGTACCGGCTGAACACCATCCACAACATTCATTATTATATCCAATTGATGGCGGACATGCGGCGCGCCATTGGCCAGAATACGTTTGATGCGTTCAGAAAATCATTTCATGACCAGCGAACCACAATCAGCGAGGAGATGCCATGAAAGAAAAAGTTCAGGATATCATCAACAAGATCAGACCTATGCTTCAGGCGGACGGCGGAGATGTCGAACTGATGGATTGTGTGGATGGCGTTGTCATGGTTCGGTTGAAAGGCGCCTGCGCCGGGTGTCCCATGTCTCAGATGACGCTCCGAAACGGGATCGAACGGGTGCTGAAAAAAGAAATTCCGGAGGTCAGAGCGGTTGTTTCCGCCTGACAACCGATCGCAAGGATGGAATATGGGCGATGTCCTGATTATTGACGATGACAGGGATATTTGCCGGATGATGTCCCGCCAATTGAGCGATGCAGGACATCGGGTCACAGAGGCAAATACCATTCGGGACGGATTGGAGATATTACAGAAAAACACATTCGATGTGCTTTTTCTGGACGTGTGTCTGTCCGAT
>JAJYBO010000294.1 GCA_021778975.1 Deltaproteobacteria bacterium | reverse complement strand
GGGATGCGTTGATGATGATGCCGCCGCCCGGTTTGAGGCCGTCCGCCACGTTGACGCTTTCAATCATGGAGGCGTCCAGCACCACCACATGATCCGGGTGGTAAATCTGGCTGCGCAGATGAATATGCCGGTCATCCATCCGGCAGAACGCCGTTACCGGCGCGCCGCGGCGTTCAACGCCGAACGCCGGAAAAGCCTGGACAAATTTCCCCTCGTGGAAAAAGGCGTGCGCCAGCACTTCGGAGCCGATGACCGCTCCCTGGCCGCCTCTTCCGTGGAATCGAATTTCCTGCATATACCGCCTCCCAGAGATGCCGTTTTTAAAAAGAATGATGCGCGTGGAGCGCGGGCCGGGGCCAATCGGTAGAAAAGCCCATTGACCGAAGCCGCAATATCGCTTTGTCCAGGAATTTGCCCACGGTGTCCACGCTATGGGAATCGTCCCCCGGAACTACGGAAACGCCCAGGTCATGGGCGGTTTCCAGAATGGGCGTGCAGATATAAGGCTCCGAAGCGCCTTTGACCATTGCGCGCGTGTTCATGTCCAGAATCAACTCCAGGGATGCGGCGGCTTCCAGATTCCGGAGGATGCGCCGCCAGGTGGACGGCCGCCGGATATGCTCCGGATAGTCGGGATCGAATATCCGGATGAGATCGAAATGCCCGACCACCGAAGGGCGGAGCGTCCGCATCATATCGTACTGAAGATCGAAATAGGCGTTGTAGAGATTTTCGATGCCGCCGCACGTCGCAGTGGCCTGGTGGTATGCGGCGATGTCCATATCGATGGGAATGTCGGCCACATGATGCACTGACCCCACGATGTAGTCCAGGTCGAATTCTCGCTGCAACCGCGCGGCGCAGGCGAGCGCACCGGTATAAGCCTCGGTTTCCATGCCGACCAGAAGGGTGAGTCGTCCCGCGCACCGCGCCTGAAGGCTGCGGCAATGCGCTACATAACGGGCAAAACGCTTCCGCATTGCATCTGCGGTAAGACCGGCGGCCTTTTCATCGGGATAGAGAAATGTGTCACAGGTCGGCGGCATGTGTTCCGTAACGCCCACCCAGAGAAATTCCTGATCGAGATAGGCTGCGATCATGGCGTCCAGTGAATCAGTGGCGTGCTGACAATAATCGGCGCTGTGTCCGCCGTGAACGGATACCCGGTGCGGGCGGGTTATTGCAGCAGTTTCCACTGGCCGTCTCTTATCTGAACCAGCACCATGGAATCGGCGCCCAGTCCGTTATGATCTTCGGGACTGAGGGTGTAAATGCCGCTGACGCCCACATAACCTTTGGTATTTTCGATGGCATCCCGAAGCTTTTCGTTCTGGACACCCGCTTTTTTCATGGCATTGGCGACCATGTAAATGGCGTCCCAGGCGTAGCCGGAATGGGTGTTGATGGGAAACTGCCGGTCATAATGAAAAACGTCTTTGTACAGATGGATGAATTCGAGGATGACTTTTTTCTGGGGGTCGCTGTCTGGCAGTTGATCGGCCACCATCAGTTTGGTGGAGGGCATGATGTTGCCTTCAGCGGCTTTTCCTGCCAGTGTAATGTAGTTGGGATCCGGAAGCCCATGGCACTGAAAAAGCGGGGTCTGAATCCCCAGTTGTCGAATATTTTTAGCCACAATGGCGCCGGCTTTGCCGATGGTCCAGCAGACGATGGCGTCCGGCGCTGCGGTCTTGATATTGATGAGCTGTGTGGTCATGTCGCTGTCTGTGGGCTGAAAAGATTCCGCGGAAATGATCTTGACGCCATAGTTGGACGCCAGGCTTTCAAGGGCCGCCTTGCCATCCTTGCCGAACCCGTCGGCGGCCGTAATGATGGCGATTTTCTGAAGACCTTTCTGTTTCAGATATTCGTAAATCTTTTTGACCGCGATGGTGGTGCGCTGGGGGGACTTGAACGTCCAGTGATATGGGCCGAACTTGCCGCCTGCAATGACCACATCACCGCCTACGGTCATGAAGTCCGGCACTTTCATCTGTTCGACAATCGGTTTGGCCGCCATTCCGGTATCGGTTCGGGTGGGGCCGATGATGGCGGCCACTTTGTCGGATTCCGTGAATTTTTTGGCGATGAGCGCCGCTTTGGTGGGGTCTCCTTCGTCGTCCGCTATGATCAGTTGTAGTGGCCTTCCGTTGATGCCGCCTTCATCGTTGATTTTTTTCACCACCATTTCCGCCACCAGTTTGGTCGGTGTTCCGATGGCGGATGACGGGCCGGTAAGATCGAAAAAAGCGCCAATCTTGATTGGTTCCGCGGCGGACGCCATTCCGGAAAATATCCACAGGCACGTCAAAAACATTGCCGCTGCAACATGGTTTTTCATAAAGCGCCCTCCTTATACATCAATAAAATCAAAGTGTTATTGTGGCTATAAGTGCTTTCTCAAAGGTCACGTATATCATAATTACAAAGGAATAATCCAGAAAGATTTGCATATTCAATGGGGATTGCCTCTGTTGAACGATTCTATCGCGCCCGTTTGCGAAGTCGTTGATGCTACATCAGTAAAGAGATTGGAAGGGCATGAAACGTCCTTTCGTTCATTCGGAAGGGCGGCGCGTTATCTCCCGAATACAGCAGCACGCCGTGAAGAAATTTTTCCCTGGCGTAATCGGCGAATGTGGATAGACCAGAGAAATCTTGTCGAGTGATCTGTATGATTGCAGCGTAAAGTCGCCGTTCATGATCCTGTCAATCACATTGAACGTTTTCTGATTTCGTTCCGCATGGGACAGAGGGAGTAATCCGACCCGCGCCATGTGGCCGGGCAAGGCTTCCTGAACACGCGCGGAGCGGAAAATGTCCGATGAACCGGTCAGAAGAAAAAGCCCCTTGGTGTTCTTTTGGTACATTCTATGTTGAAAACCATCATATACAAAAAACCGGATTATGGGAATTTAAAATCCGGAAAATCGTAAACGATAATCCGAGAAATGACAGATACTGGGACAGGCTCAGG
>JAJYBO010000063.1 GCA_021778975.1 Deltaproteobacteria bacterium | reverse complement strand
TGGAATCTGATTATAAGGCGTTGATTGTCAGCTACGGCACCATGAGCCGTGTATGCCGCACGGCTATCGCCAACCTGAAAGCAGAAGGCATTGATGTCGCCATGATCCGGCCTCAAACGCTTTTTCCGTTTCCGGAAGCGGCAATTCGCCAGGCGGCTGCCAAAGAAAGCTGCGGTGTTGTCATCAGTATCGAAATGAGCATGGGACAGATGGTGGAAGATGTCGAACGCAGCGTTCGGGGACAAAAACCGGTACAGTGGTATGGAAAGTGCGGTGGTGAAGTTCCGACCCCTGAAGAAATCATGGATGTGGTGCAATCCTTTATTACATCCGCACGAAAGGAGCAAAACTGATGGGAAAGACATTTCACAAACCCGAAGCCCTTTCAAATCAACCAACCCACTACTGTCCGGGGTGTACGCATGGCGTAATTCATCGGCTGGTAGCGGAAACCATTGATGAACTGGGAATTCGTGACCGCACCGTAGGCATCGCTCCGGTCGGCTGTGCCGTCATGGCCTATAATTATTTCACCTGCGACTTTCAGGAGGCGGCCCACGGCAGAGCGCCGGCAATGGCGACGGGTATGAAACGGGTGCGTCCTGACCTGATGGTGTTCACCTATCAGGGAGATGGCGATTTGGCCAGTATCGGCATGGGAGAAATCATTCACGCCGCCAACCGCGGGGAAAAATTCACCACGATCTTTGTCAACAATGCTGTATATGGCATGACCGGAGGGCAGATGGCGCCGACCACCATGCCCAACCAGCGCACCACCACATCGCCTTTTGGCCGTAATGTGGATGAAGTCGGAATGCCCATCAAAGTGGCGGAGCTTCTGACGGCGCTGCAAACACCAGCCTATATTACCCGGCAGACTGTCATAAAACCCAAATACATTCTAAAAGCCAAAAAAGCGATTCGAAAAGCCTTCGAATATCAACTGGAGGGAAAGTGTTTCAGTCTGGTCGAACTGGTCAGCACCTGTCCCACCAACTGGGGGATGACACCTTTAGAAGCCGTCAACTGGGCGGAAACGACATTGCTTCCTTACTATACACTGGGGGATTTTAAAACACCCGAATCCGTGGTCAATGGAGGGACAGATGCAAAGTGAAGTCATGTTTGCCGGTTTTGGAGGCCAGGGCATTTTACTGAGCGCCAAGATTCTGGCCCATGCCGCTATGGAACAGGGATACGAAGTGGTATGGATTCCCTCATATGGGCCTGAAATGCGCGGCGGCACCGCCTACTGTATGGTGGTTATCAGCGATCAGCCTATCGGCTCTCCGATTATTCGGAACCCGGCACATCTGGTCGCCATGAACCGTCCGTCTTTAGAGAAGTTTGCGCCGATGGTCAAACCCGGCGGCGTCGTGTTGATCAACAGTTCTCTGATAACTGTCGGGTGCGGTAGAACCGACGTGGATGAATTTATCATCCCTGTGAACGATATGGCCATCGCCCTGGGCAGCGTCAAATCCGCCAATATTGTCGCGCTTTCAGCGTTTGCGGCCCGTAGCCACATGGTGGATACCACCGTGCTGCAAGAGTGCGTGCGAGAAGAATTTTCCAAAAAACCCAAGCTAATCCCTCTGAATATGAGCGCCGTAGAAGAGGGGTTCAAAGCGGCGGCCAACAAAAACTGACGATGAGGTGGAAAGTTCAAGATCACATCATACAGATTATCTTGATAATTGAACTTTCTACCCAAAATAACACCTGAATCTTCAAGAGATTCATATCGAGTATGCTATGACAATATCGCTTCCCGATTATATCCAGTCCATAACGCCCTATAAGCCAGGAAAACCCATCGAAGAACTGGCCAGGGAACTGGGAATTCAACATGCCATCAAACTGGCTTCCAACGAAAATCCGTTAGGTCCATCGCCCAGGGCGATGGACGCCATTACCGCCGCGGTATCCAACCTGCACCGATATCCGGACGGCGCTGGTCACGATTTGGTCGCCCGCCTCTCCGAATATTGGAAACTGGCGCCGGAATATTTTGTTCTGGGAAATGGTTCTGACGACCTGATTGGCATGTTGACACGCGCATTGCTTCAGCCGGGCGATGAGGTTATCATTCCGGCGCCATCGTTTTTGATGTATGAAATCAATGTCCGCAGCGCCGGTGCAATTCCGGTTTTTGTCCCGTTACGCGCGCTGGCCATTGATCTGAATGACTTGCTGAAAAATGTTACGACACGCACCCGAATGGTCTTTATTTGCAATCCCAACAATCCTACGGGGACCATCATATCTGGCAAGAGCTTCGATACCTTTCTTCAGGCGCTTCCACAGGATATTGTTGTCGTTGTGGATGAAGCCTATATGGAGTTTGTCCGAGATTCAGATTGCGTTCGTGGTATCGCATATGTTCAAAAGCCCCCCCCCGTCGTCACTCTGAGAACTTTTTCAAAAGCATATGGCCTCGCGGGGCTTCGGATTGGCTATGGCGTTATGAAACCGGAACTGGCAGAGGCCATGCAGCGCATCCGTCAACCTTTCAACACGAGCCTGCTGGCGCAGGCGGGCGCGGCGGCGGCAATCGGCGATGAGGAATTCCTAAAACGAACGATCCGGATGGTTCATGAAGGATTGGATTATCTTTTTACGGAACTCTCCAGAGCTGGCATCCGATACTTTCCCACACAATCGAATTTTTTCCTGATAGACGCGGGAAAAGACGCGGATACCGTTTTTGATGCGATGCTGAGGCTGGGCGTGATCGTACGTTCCATGACATCGTATGGCTATCCGACATATATCCGTGTAAATACAGGACTTCCTGAAGAAAATAAACGTCTTGTGCAGGCGCTGAAGCAGGTGCTGTAATGTCAGCGACATCCCTGGCGCTCCTGATTACCATTGACGGTCCTGCGGGCGCCGGAAAAACCACGGTCAGTAAATTGCTGGCCGAACGGCTTGGCTATCGGTATTTAGATACCGGATCCCTGTATCGGGCTGTGGCATTCGGCGTAATGACCGCGCAAATTTCGCTTCATGATGACATCGGCATCCAAAGGCTTTTAAAAGATTCCCGACTGATGCTGGAACCTGTCACCAGCGGTTTTCACCTGAAATGGAACGATCAGGATATCAGCGGATATTTGCGAACTTCTGAAATTTCCATGATGGCCTCTGCGGTCTCCGCCAAACCGGTGGTGCGTGATTTTCTTCTGGATGTACAGCGAAAAACCGGACAGAATAAATCACTGGTTTGTGAAGGCCGGGATATGGGAACGGTAGTTTTTCCAAATGCGGACATCAAGTTCTTTTTGGATGCAAATCCGGATATACGCGCCCTGAGACGTTACCGGGAATTGACATGCAGCGCGTCCAATATCACCCTGAACGCCGTTTCCAAAGATATGCGGGAGCGAGATCGCAATGACCGAAGGCGGGTCATCGCCCCATTGATTCCCGCAACGGACGCCATCATCGTTGATGCATCCAATATGGATATATCCGCTGTTGTCACTTGCATGACCGCCGCAATTATATCCATATTCGGCGACATCCCCATGTATTCAATCCATGAAACCCCGGCATGTCTTGAAAAAACATAGCCATTGTTTTTTTATTTTTTATCTGATATTATACGTAAGATATACTGGCAACAGTAGATTGCTCAGAAAGTAAAATACGGCCAAGGGGGATAGTAAGTTTCATGGAAAACGACACGCAAATCAATTCAGAATCAACTCAACAACCACCTGTGAATATTTCAGCCAGTCAGGCAAATTTGTCTGATGATATTCAGGAAGAATCCGAAGTCATGGATGACAACCTGATGGAAATGTATGAAGAGAGCTTCAAACGTTTCGCTGAAGGAGAAGTTGTCACAGGTCGCATCATTTCAGTAGATAAGGATCATGTACTGGTGGATATCGGATATAAATCCGAAGGACAGATCCGAATCCACGAATTTCGTGATGAAAACGGCGTTATCCACGCCAAACCCGGCGACATGGTGGAAGTCATGGTCGAGTGGTGGGATGACGAAAATGAAGTCGTCGTCCTCTCCAAAGAGAAAGCCGCCAAGGTCAAGGTATGGGATGATATCAAAAAAGCCCATGATAACGACGAAATTATCCAGGGAGTGATTCTGGCTCGAGTAAAGGGTGGGTTTTCCGTAGATGTCGGTGTCCAGGCATTTTTGCCCGGATCGCAGGCGGATTTGCGTCCCATTCGCAATCTGGATGAAATGGTCGGAAAAACCTTCGATTTCAAGGTACTGAAGTACAATCGTAAACGCAGCAATATCGTTCTGTCCAGACGCGCGCTGCTCGAGCAGGAACGGGAATCCAAACGGTCCGCCACACTCAATACGATTCACGAAGGCAAAATACTGAATGGTGTTGTTAAAAATCTCACTGAATATGGCGTGTTCGTTGATCTTGGTGGTGTAGATGGGCTGCTTCACATCACTGACATTTCGTGGGGCAGGGTCAAACATCCATCCGAAATGTTCAAGGTGGGGGATGAAATCACCGTCAAGGTTCTGAATCTGGATGTTGAAAAAGAACGTGTCTCTCTGGGTATGAAACAGCTTACTCAAGATCCCTGGATTTCAGCCGTTGACAAATATCCTGTTGGTTCCAGAATTTCCGGAAAAGTGGTCAGCCTGACCGATTATGGCGCCTTCGTAGAACTTGAAGAAGGCATCGAAGGGCTTATCCATGTTTCTGAAATGTCATGGACCCGAAAAGTGCGTCATCCTTCCAAAATCGTGTCCATCGGAGATATTGTCGAAGCGGTGGTTTTAGATATCAAACCCGATAATCGCCGTATTTCTCTGGGCATGAAACAGATCGCGCCCAATCCGTGGGATGTCATCAGTGAAAAATATCCCGTAGGAACCACCATTGAGGGTAAAATCAAGAATATTACGGATTTTGGCATTTTTATCGGCATTGATGAAGGCATTGATGGGCTGGTGCATATTTCAGATATCTCCTGGACCAAACGGATCAAACATCCTTCTGAAATTTATAAAAAAGGGGATATCATTCAAGCGATTGTTCTGGACATCGAAAAAGAGAATGAACGATTTTCGCTGGGGATTAAGCAGTTGCATCCAGACCCCTGGAAAACCGTCGCGCAGCGGTATGAAGTCGGCAAGATCATTACCGGAACCGTTACCAATCTGACGGACTTCGGCGTGTTTGTCGAACTGGAGGAAGGCATCGAAGGGCTGGTGCATGTTTCCGAAATCAGTAAAGAAAAAATCAAGACACCTGTCGGTAAATTCAATGTCAACGATGTCATTACCGCACGGGTCATGAACATCAACAGCGATGAAAGACGGATTGGGCTTTCCATCAAACGGCTCGAAGTAGAAGATGAACAGTCGCTGTTGAGCGAATATGTCAACAGCATGAAACCTGCTCCATCCACGTTTGGAGAGCTGCTGAAAGAAAATCTTCAGGAAAAGTTGAATACCGAATCCAGTCCGGAATAAATGCTATCCATGATGCAGCCACAGGGGTGAGCATTTTACCCGGTGCTGCTTTCGTCACGTTGTCTCTCGTTTTTCGCGGTTTTCTTTTCCACATCGCGGAAAACGAGGACAGCCTTGTGTGAGACTCACCACCATGTTTTCCCGCAGACATCCTTTTCTTTTTTTCGTACTCGTTTTCACGTCCATCACGGCCGTTGCATCCGTCGCCATTGCGGTGATCGTTTTGACCGGGATCCGCGCCTCCACCCAAACGGAGATTGCCGATACCGGTGAGCGGGTCGGGGTGATTGATATCAAGGGATATATCGGCGAAACTCGAGAAATTATCAGACATATTAGACATTATCGCGATAATTCTCATATCAAGGCCATCGTACTCAGGATAGATTCACCTGGCGGTGCTGTTGGACCTTCCCAAGAAATTAATCGGGAAATTCAAAAAACCATTCCGGTCAAAAAAGTGGTGGCCTCTCTTGGCAGTGTGGCTGCATCCGGTGGCTACTATATTGCCGCCGCGGCAAACGGCATCATGGCCAATCCAGGAACCATTACCGGCAGTATCGGTGTCATCATGGGGTTTACCGATGTTCACGATCTGCTTCAAAAGATTGGCATAGTCCCCATCGTTATCAAAAGCGGGCAATACAAGGATGTCGGTTCGCCCGTCCGCCCTATGACGGCTTCCGAAAAGAACCTCTTGCAGGATTTTTCCGATCAGGTACATCGCCAATTTATTGCAGCGGTCGCCAGTGGCAGGCATGTCGCGTATGACAAAGTAGCGGCTATCGCCGATGGTCGCATACTGACCGGCGAAAACGCCATGCAGTTGGGGCTTGTGGATCGTCTGGGAAATCTTCAGGACGCCATCGAATGGGCAGGACAACTGGGAGGCATTCATGGCAAAGTCAAAGCGGTATATGCCAGAGACAAAAGGTTCACTTTTCTGAAAAAACTGGCAGAATCCTCACTTCATGACATTATTAGCCAATTGTCGGTTCATCGGCTGTTTGCAGGATATGTGTTGCAGGGAATACCGGAAGGAGAAAACTGACAACTTCAAAAATTGATGTACTGCAAACGGGAACAATCTGCGCTTTTTGAACCCCCACCCCCTCCTCTGCTGGGGGGAGGGAGCTTAAGGAAAACGTAGTTTGTAACCGCCTGGAGTATATCCCCAACGCCATGATATCCCCTGCCAAAGAGAGCGGCCAGCATGAAATATCAGGAAGATTTTTTCAAAAGCAACAAGCCATTACGCATATATTATCAAGGCTGGCTTCCGGAGACGGAACCGAAGGCCGTTTTCATGCTCATTCATGGGCTGGCGGAACACAGTGGACGCTATTCGAACGTCGTCAACCGTCTTGTACCATCAGGATATGCTGTTTACGGTCACGATCACATCGGTCATGGAAAGTCTGAAGGTCGTCGTCTTTATGTGGAACGCTTCGAGGATTTAACGGATACCCTCCATACGTTTTATGAGAAGATAAAAACATGGCATCCTGATAAACCGATATTTTTACTGGGTCACAGCATGGGCGGGCTGATAGGGACCGTTTATCTTCTTGATTTTCAAAGTGATTTTTCAGGTGCAATTCTTTCCGGCCCCAGCGTTAAAGTTCCCGATCATATTTCACCAGCAACGATCATTGTGGGGAAGATACTGTCAAAACTGCTTCCCGAATTCGGTCTGATGCAGCTCGAGTCCAGCAGTATAAGCCGGGACCCGGCTGTTGTTCAGGCATACATTCACGATCCACTGGTCTGTACAGGAAAAATGTCCGCCCGGTTAGCTGCAGAACTACTTAAAGCCACACATCGGGTTACAATTGAAGCCAGCAAGATATCGCTTCCAATTTTGATCGTTCATGGTGGTGCGGATAAACTGGTGGATCCCGATGGTTCCCAAACGTTTTATGAAAAACTGAAATCAACCGATAAAACCATTCGGATATATGACAGGCTCTACCATGAAGTGTTCAATGAACCAGAGCATGAACAGGTTTTAAAAGACATCGCTGTATGGATTGAAGAACGGCTGAAGAGATAAAGACAAGATAAACCGTGAAGGAAAGGATGGTCGGGACGACTGGATTTGAACCAGCGACTCCAGCGTCCCGAACGCTGTGCTCTACCAGGCTGAGCCACGTCCCGACTCTCTCTATCTTTTATGACAGAAAGCGTGAATTGTCAATGAAAAACGTCGTTATCAGAAATATCTGCACAAATTATGCGCCGGAAAACGGGTGTTGTACGACGATCGTTTCATCTCTTCCCGGTCCTACCGAAATAATGCCAATGGGTGTTTGGGTAAGTTCTTCGATCCGTGAAAGGTATTTTCGGGTATTCCGCGGCAGGTCGTCACGGCAGCGAATACGCGAGATATCCTCTGACCACCCCGGAAGCGTTTCATAAATCGGTTTACATTCGGAAAGTGTCTTCAAATTGGGGGGGAAATCCGTGATCTTTGTATTCTTATACAGATATCCGGTACAGATGTTCAGCGTATCGAAACCTCCAAGCACATCCAGTTTTGTAATTGCCAGAGATGTCAGCCCATTCAAACGGACAGCATTGTTCAACACCACAGTGTCCAACCAGCCGCAACGACGTTTCCGACCTGTAGTCGCGCCGAATTCGGCGCCTTTTTGTTGAATCCGGTCGCCGATATCATCGAACAGTTCTGACGGAAAGGGGCCTTCTCCCACGCGCGTGGTGTATGCTTTCACAATTCCCATAACGCCCGTGATATGTTTTGGGCCTATTCCAGAACCGCAGCAAGCATTACCTGCAACTGTATTGGAAGATGTCACAAATGGATAGGTGCCATGATCTATGTCCAGATGCGTTCCCTGCGCGCCCTCGAACAAAATTTGTTTACCGGCGGAGATTGCCTGATACAATTCAACGGAAACGTTGGCAACATGTGGCGCAAGACGTTCCGCATACGAACCGAAGACATCCGTAATGGCCTGAACATCCACAGGCGTGCTTGCAAGGTATTTTGTGAGATAAAAATTTTTTTCATCGGCAATTGCCGCCAGACGCTCTTTGAATAAACTGGAATCAATCAATTCGACAAAGCGAAACCCCTGTCGGGATATCTTGTCTTCGTAGCAGGGGCCAATCCCCCGTCCGGTGGTTCCAATTTTGTTTTTACCTTTCAAGGCTTCGCGAGCGATATCTATCTGTCCGTGATACGGCATAATGATGTGCGCCAGTGCAGATATTTTTAATTTTTGGGGAGTTACATCAATGCCGCGGCGAATTAGATATTCCATTTCATCTATCAACACTTTCGGATCCACCACAACACCGTTGCCGATATAGCATATTTTTTTCTGAAGAATTCCAGAAGGCACCAGATGACTGATAAACTGGTCCCCGTTAACCACCATGGTGTGTCCCGCATTGTTGCCACCTTGAAATCTGACGACCACATCCGCAATATCCGCCAGCAGATCAACTATTTTTCCTTTGCCTTCATCTCCCCATTGTGTTCCTACAATAACAATATTCGCCACGCGTCGCTCCTTAATATCCACATGTTATAATATCGGCAGCTTTTCAATAAAACAACGCCATTACAAGCCCTGTATGAGCAGGATGTTAACTCTTGATGCTCTCGTAAAAAGTCCGCAGGCAAGGCGCGCAAATCCGTGAGGCGTACTTATGGTACGCCTCAACAATGAAGGATGCAGCGCAACGCAGCATCCAGACTTTTTACGAAGCCGTCAAATCTTTATTTTATTTCGCTTGCCAGATCGTTTACACTTAAAGAAACACTTTATGATATCTCGGCATTCATCTTCACAAACACCTGAAATAACTTCAGGATGATGGTTCAGTCTGTCATCTGCTGAAAAATCATATAACGACCCCGCCGCTCCCCATTTAGGATCTTTCGCGCCATAGACCAGTTTTTGAACGCGGGCATGGATAATCGCCCCCATACACATTGCACAGGGTTCTATCGTAACATACAGTATAGTATTTAACAATCGGTAATTCCGTATCTTTTCACATGCAGACCGCAGCGCCAGAATCTCGGCATGTGCTGAGGGATCGGAAAGAGAAATAATACGGTTGTGCGCCGCTGCCAGCATTTCCCCGGTCTGAGATAACAGTACCGCCCCCACGGGAACTTCCGATTCCTGAAACGCCTTACGGGCTTCTGATAATGCTTTCTGCATCTGGGTATCATGAAACAGCAATTCTTCAGATGGGATACGGGATAGTTGCATTTAGAGAAAAAGAACTCTGACTGTGTTTAAGGTTATCGTTGACATTACCGTCTGATTAGCTTATAAAGAGGCGTTTTTTGACCAGAACGCGCCCGTAGCTCAGCTGGATAGAGTACCGGACTACGAATCCGTCGGTCGCCCGTTCGAATCGGGCCGGGCGCACCATAAAATCAAGGGGTTATCCAAGCGGATATCCCCTTTTTTATTAGATTGCGCCCAAAACTGTGCCCGTCATGACAGCTATACAAATGGGATCGCCTCATAACATCATCTCAGTCATAGCTCCGTATGATTTTCAGGAGTTTTCCGAAAATTATCGGATTCCGATATTCATCACATAGCACACCCGCATCACAGGGTTTGCAATGGATTTGCAGATTTCGACAAACCGTTGAAGCAGTGGCTCAATCTCCGTCACTGATTTCTTGATAAGGTTCTGGATTCTCCCCTGAGACAGAGCAATATTCACGAATCGTTCCGCATTGCAGGGTTCAATGTTATCAAACAAAATCTGCCGGGTATATCTAAATTGACCCGATGCTCTCAGATTTGTCAGATGGTTTTCTTTGGGAAACTTCGATTCGGACTCATACAAATCCGGGAATTTTTCGATCAGGTTTTTTACTTCAACAAACAATGCTTCGTAGGCTCTTTCGGCATTCCAGTTCCAGACAACCGGCCAGTTGCAGTCATATACAGCAAATACACCACCGAGTTTTAAGATTCGTGCAGCTTCCTTAATTGTGGCAACCGGCTCCATCCAGTGGAAGGATTGAGAGCAAGTGACGACATCAACGGATTCTGTCTCAAGGTCAGTTGCATAACTGCTTTTATCAAGAAATGTAATGTTTACAAATCGTTCCTGCGCCAAACGACGCATATCTGGTGTGGGTTCGATACCGATGATCTCATCTGCCGCTTCTTCCCAGATAGCGATTGATAGCCCTGTTCCCGACCCCATATCAACGATTCTGTTGATCCGTTCACCGCCGCGGTATCCGAGAATGATCTCGACAACCTTTTGTGGCGGTTTTGGACGGGACGAATTGTACAGGGCGGCAAAGCCTGAAAATCGCTGGCGGTCAATTTTATCCATTTCTGTTTCTCCGGTGCTAAAAGGCACAGTATATGAACTCTCACTTGTTGCCAGGACAGCATTTATGGCATTGAGAACCGCTTCAACAGGTATTCTGAATTCACCTTTCCCTTCGCGTTTCACTGCCATTCGATTACCCCCGTTAATGTATCGCCCAACACTTCATCTCCAGAAACTCTTTATGGCTTTATTGAAATACCCTTGCAAGAAAAAAAATGACGGCTTCGACTTTTTATGAGAGCGTAAAGTTTTTTTTAATACATGTAAAATAACACTTGCAATTGATAGGCGTTTTGGGTATGGCCATTTTAAAGGAATAACTTTGGGTGGTTGTCAACGCCGAGATAACACCCGTACACTACATCCAGGAATTGCTGCTGCTATGGAAATAAGATGTCCAGAATGTCATGCTGTATATCAAATTGACGTGTCTAAATTGTCCGGGAAGCCGACAGTTAGATGTGGCAAGTGTCAGTGTCGTTTCTGCATAAAACTCCCGGAAAGTTCTCAGATAGAAGACGTTGTCCCAATCGCTCTTTTTATCCAAGAATATCAACCGAAAAGCAAAAATCCCTCCAATCATGTCGCAGAACGGAGCAATCCATTACAAGAGATAGTCAAAAAAACAAAAACTCTTGTCACCAAGGAATCTGCAAACGAAATAATAAATGACTTTAAAGAGATAAATTTTAAAGAGGAAGTGTTTCCTGTTGATTCCATGAGCATCCTGACAATAAAGAACGATTTTGTCTTTTGGTCAGCACTGATACTGGGAATTATGCCTATATTTATCTCAACGCTAAACAGCAGGGAACTTCAACTCACTACTTTCGCTTTATTTTTTGCAAGTATCTGGGGTCTTATTTTCAAAAGATATATTATCGAAAATACCGACGGCTGGGCTTTGCCTGTGATCGGTTTCTTCTTTACCGGTATCATAGGAAGCAACCTTTTATTGTTTATCTACAACCTCCTGCCTGATTTTTCTACCTTAGCGGATTTGGCTGAAAAAAATCTAATCGTTTCTTTTTTTCGATATATCACTCTTGTCGGCATACCGGAGGAACTTTGTAAGATTTTCCCTGTAATTGCTTACCTGTGTTGGAAACGGAAAAATGCCAGTGTGATGATGCTAATACTGATAGGCATTTTTTCAGGGCTTGGTTTTGCAGCATTCGAGAACATGCAATATGCCAATACATTCGCCGTCGCGCCACTGTTTAAAATCATCAAATATGGTCATACTGATCTGAGAGCCGATATAAAAGACGCCATGATTTCCGTGATGCTGCGTTCTTTTTCGTCTGTATTTTCACACGCTGTATGGACAGGAATTTTTTCATATTTCATTGCAATCGCATCCATCATCAAAAAGAGATATACAGCTTTGTTTATCATCGGACTGTGTATGTCCTCGTTTGCACATGGTTTCTATGATTGGTCATGTGATATCCAGATAATGCTGGGTGCGCTTCTGACCGGGTTCAGTTTCCTACTTTTCTATATCTATGTAATCAAATTGAGAGGCATGGTATCAGAATGAGACAAGAGGAGAATCTCATGAAAATTTTCAAGGGTATTACAAGGCTGTTTTTGGTGATGACATTGATGATTTTTGCTTTTGAATCCTACAGTCTGGCTTCAGAAGCGTTTACCCTCAAAGATGCATGGCAACTGATAAAGACAAAGACATTCGTTGATCTCACCCATACCTTCTCACCTGGCATTCCCCATTGGAAAAACTTTCCCGATGAAAGC
>JAJYBO010000062.1 GCA_021778975.1 Deltaproteobacteria bacterium | reverse complement strand
GAGGCGTTTCTGATTCTGGGCGATATCGAGCAGACGCTGCCCCGAACCGCAAACCGACTGCCCGAAAAGGCGGCGTTGGCGCATATTGACCTGGGCACCAGCAACGTCACGGCCTATCACGCATTGGCGTCACGCATCGGCCGTCCGGTGAAAGAGTTGATGACCACGGGAGGACTCATTATCTCCAATATCGGCCTTGACATTCCCGGCCTGACCTCACTTGATCCCCCGCCGGGGGTAAAACCCGGCAGGTACTTCATTTACCGGGTCATACGTTAAACGATTTCCAAATGCGCTTTTTTAAGCACCTTTCCCCTGAACATTCTCCAACAGGTTTTCAAGCGGCGGCGATAAGCGCCGCGCCAATCGCTCCGGTAAACTGCGCGTTGGAAGACACGATCAGCGGATAGCCGACCTTCCGTTCTATGGCCGCCACCACGCCGCTGTTACGGGCAACGCCGCCGGACATCATGATCGGAGCTGTCCAGCGGATACGACCGGCCATGGACGACACCCTGGCGGCAATGGCGTCATGAATGCCAGCGATGATATTCTCACGGCTCTCGCCTTTGGCAATCAGGGAAATGACCTCGGATTCCGCGAACACCGTACACATGCTGCTGATGGCGGATGGCTGTGTCGCCGCTTGCGCCAGATTGCCGAATTCTGAAATATCCACCTCCAGCGCTCTGGCCATGACTTCCAGAAATCTTCCGGTTCCGGCGGCGCATTTGTCATTCATGGCAAAATCTCTGACACGGCCCGTTTCATCCAGAAGAATGACTTTGCTGTCCTGCCCGCCAATGTCAATGACAGACCGAACCTCTGCATTCATATACCGGGCGCCGGCCGCATGGCAGGTGATTTCCGTAACGGCCTGAGCGGCGAACGCAATGCTTTTCCGTCCGTATCCGGTCGCCACCACCGCATGAATATCGGATGGATTCAGCCCAAGCCCGGACACGATCCCCTCAAAGAGCTGCTCTCCGACGTTCTTGATGTTATAGCCGGTGCGCATGATTTTGACGGCCAGAATTTCCCCATTCTGAACCACGGCGGCTTTGGCCGTCACAGAGCCGATGTCTATGCCCACTGTAATCATGATGCTCTCATAAAAATTTATGTCTGGTGATTTGTTGCCGCACACCATATCGAATGCTATCCGCGACGGAAAGGCTATCCCAAATACGCCTTTTTCATCTCATCTTTATTTGCCATATCTTTCGCGGCGCCTTCCCTGACAATGTATCCGGCTTCCATCAGATAGGCGCGATGCGCATATTTCAAGGCAATATTGGCGTTCTGCTCCACGACAAAAATTGTCGTACCGCTCCGGTTAACCTCTTTGAGAACCTTGAAAAGCTCCTGCATCAGCAGCGGCGCCAGCCCCATGGACGGTTCGTCCAGCAAAATGAATTTGGCGCCACACATAAAAGCCCTGCCTGTCGCCAGCATCTGCTGCTCCCCGCCGCTCAGGGTTTCGACCCGCTGATCCTTGCGATCTGCAAGACGAGGAAACAGGGCAAATACACGTTCATAATCTCTGGCCACCTGTTCCATATCCTTGCGCGCATAAGTGGCCAGTTTCAGATTTTCAAAAACCGTCAGATTGCCAAATACCCGCCTGCCTTCCGGGACCAGGCCAATACCATATTTGGCCACCACCAAATGCGGCGCAACAGGCAGCAGATCCACCCCTCGGCAGGTAATGCTTCCGGACGTCACCCGCGGGGCTTCGGGCGGCGGCAGCCTCATGATGCTCATCAGGGTGGTGGACTTTCCCGCACCGTTGGCGCCCAGCAGCGCCACCATTTCACCTTCCTGAACTTCGAGGGAGATGCCATGAAGGGCTTCGATATTGCCGTAACTGACATGAAGATTTTCAATTTTCAGCATCATCGGCTCCTTCATCCCCCAGATACGCTGAAATAACACGGGGATTGTTTTTGACATCGGATGGAGACCCTTCGGCGATAATCTGCCCGAAATCGAGAACGCACAGTCTTTCGCACAGCGACATGACCACCTTCATCTGATGTTCGATCAACCAGATGGTCAGATGAAACCGTTCACGGATCCAGCGGATCAGCTCGATCAGTTTGTCAATGTCCGAAGGATTCATACCAGCGGCAGGTTCGTCCAAAAGCAGCAGACTGGGTTTGATGGTCAGCGCTCGACCAATTTCCACCCGGCGCTGGAGACCGTAAGGAAGGTTTTTCGGATACTCGTTGGCCGCCGAAGACAACCCCAGTATGTCCAGTATTTCCATGGCCAGATTCACCACGGCCTTTTCATTCTCATGATAGGTTTTCGTTGAAAAAATGGCATCCATGAAACTGTATCCCATGCGGTAATGCTGGGAAATACAGAGATTTTCCAGAACGGTCATGGAATTCCACATCCGAATGTTTTGAAACGTCCGGGCAAGCCCCAGCGCGGTTACCTGATGCGGCTTCAGATGCGTAATGCTGTTTTCCTGAAAGAGGATATCGCCCTGCGTGGGCTTATAAAATCCGGACATCAAGTTGAAAATAGTGGTTTTGCCGGCGCCGTTTGGCCCGATGAGTCCGATTAATTCTCCGGATTCCAGCGTCAAATTGAAGTTGTGAACGGCCTGAAGCCCGCCAAAAAAATGGTTGATCTGTTTGAATTCCAGAAGCGGCATAAGCCCTTAATACTCCCTTGAAGAAAAAAGCCTGCGCAATCGGGGAAATACATCGGTCAGCTCCCGATTTCCCATGAGGCCCTCAGGTCGAAACAGCATCAGAACGATCAGAAGCAGCGGTATCAACACCCATTTAAAAAGCTGCAACGGACGCAAAAACTCCAGCATCACTGTAAACAAAATGGCGCTCATAACGGATCCACTGAGCGATCCCATCCCGCCCAGATACACCATGACCATGATCTCTGTGGATTTCATGATCGTGAACGTTCCCGGATTGATATAACCGAGAACATGGGCGAAAAGCCCGCCCGCGATACCGGCGATTCCGGACGAAAGCATAAAGGCGATGAGTTTGACGCGCTGGGTGTTGACACTCATGATTTCCGCGGCGATTTCATCGTCACGAATGGCGATAACGCCCTTTCCGTACGTGGATCCGACAAAACGTTTCAACGCAACGATAGATATTCCGATAAACGCCAAAATCCAGATCATCAACCAGGGAATATCTATCATATCGGTCATGGCGGTCACCACCTGACGCATTCCCATGAACCCTCTCGCACCGCCGATAACCTGGATGTTTTCAATGGAACTCTTGACGATATAGTTGACCGCCAGCGTGATGATGGCCAGATAATCCCCCCGCGTTTTAAAACTGGGGATCGCGACCAGAAGCCCCACCAGCGCGGCCGCCACCCCGGCGATGATCAGCGTGACCGGAAAGAGAAATACTGCATACCGGGGGCCGATAAAGATCGAATGCCCAAAAACACTGGTGGTGGTGAACAGCCCCATGTTCAGAAGTGAGGCGGCATAGGCGCCAACAGCCATAAAACCGGCGTGGCCACAGGAAAATTCTCCCATATACCCGTTGATCAGATTCAGTGAAGAACTCAACATGACATTGATGCCGATAAACATCATGACAATTTGGATATAAGGGTTCAGCCAGTTCTGCTGAAAGGTAACAACGATCAGCAGACAGACGGCCAGATACAGTATCAGGCTAAGGTAATGCCGCATAAAAATCCTCTATATTTTCTGAGCCCTGGCGACTCCAAAAATTCCTGTCGGTTTAAGACTTAAAAAAATGAGCAGTATTCCGAAAGAAATCAAATCTCGAAAAGTTGATGGAAACACCGCCGCCACAAATATTTCGATAAACCCCAGTAAAAACCCGCCGATAAATGCCCCCCGGATATCGCCAATCCCGCCGACCACGGCAGCGATAAAAGCTTTCCAGCCAATCATGGCGCCCATATAAGGCTCCAGCACCGGATAGGCGGATACAAACAGCACGCCGGCCAGCGCCGCCATCGAAGATCCCAGAATGAATGTAAACACGATCACCGTGTCTATGGGAATCCCCATCAATGGCACCGCCACGCGGTCAAAGGAAATGGCTCTCATGGCCATACCAATTTTGGTTTTTCGAACGATGGTCTCCAGAAACAGAAACACCGCCAGCGCCGCCAGAATCACCACTATCCGGATATTGGTAAAGGATACCCCGGCCACTGTATAGACCGTATCGTGAATCAGCGTCGGAAACGCCTTGCGGCTGGCCCCCAGAAGCGCCAAATTACCGTTTTCCAGAATAAGCCCTGCCATAAGCGCGGTAATGACGATATAAAGACGTCCCGCCCCCTTGCGTCTCAAGGGCCGATACGCCACGCGCTCCAGCGTGACGCCGACACCCGCCGTCAAAATCATGGTGATGACAAGGGTCAGCACAAAAATGACGAGATGAGGCAGGTGAAATGGCAGGTGAACGGCGTAAGTTCCCAACAGAAATGTGGCGACAAAAAAACCGATATACGCGCCCACCATAAAAATGTCGCCATGCGCAAAATTGATCAGCAGCAGCACCCCATATACCAGGGTATAGCCCAGCGCAATCAAGGCATAGAAACTGCCCCACTGAAACGCATTCAACACATCCTGAAAAAATGATTGAATATCCACAGAGAATCGTTCTCCTGCGTCAGGAAAATACACAAAGGCGGAAAAGCTGACGCATCTTCCGCCTCTGTCAGGGAATGACCGATCGTTACACTGAATACCGGCGTATGTCACACCATGTTCTGCATGGCGACTCCCGTATGCAATCCCTGACGCGTACGAGAATTTTCCGCCATTTTTAGTGAGGACACACCGATTTAAAAAACTCGAACTCGCCCTTGTCGTTGATTTTTACCACCACCGCGCATTTGCTGGGATCGCCGCCGTTTTTGGCGTAGTCGAAACTCATCTTGCCGGTAATGCCGTCAAAATCTTTGATATTGGACAACTGATTGCGAATGGCGTCACGGTCTTTTTCGACATTGCCCGTCAAACCGCCCGTATTCTGAATGGCTTTCAGCATGAGCCGGGTGGCGTCCCAGGTCAGGGCCGCCACGTCATCAGGCACATAGCCATATTTTTTCTGATACGCGTCAATGAATTCTTTGGTCGCGCCTTTGGCCCCGGCAGCCGCATAATGGGTGCTGAAGAAAAGCCCCTTGCAATCATCGCCGCAAAGTTTCATGAGTTCTGCCGATCCCCAACTGTCACTGCCCATGATGGGCTTTTTCCATCCGAGTTCGTGGGCCTGTTTGACGATCAGCGGCACTTCGTCATAATATTGGGGCGTAAACAGAACATCCGCGCCAGACTTGACGATCTTGGTGAGTTGGGCGCTGAAATCGCGGTCTTTGGTGGTGAAGGTTTCAAAAGCCACGACCGATCCGGGTCCATGAATTTTTTCAAAGGCGGCCTTGAAATATTCCGCCAGCCCTTTAGGATAATCGCTGGCAATATCATAAAGAACCGCCGCTTTTTTGGCATGAAACTGCTCTGTGACAAAATCCGCGGCGACAGGCCCCTGGAAAGGATCCAAAAAACAGGCGCGGAACACGTAGGGACGATCTTTGGTGGTCTGTGGGTTGGTTGACCATGCGGAAATCATTGGCGTTTTGTACGAATTACAGATTTCACCGGCAGGAATGGCCTGTTTGCTGGCCTGTGGGCCGATAACGCCCAGCACGTTGTCCTGGGTAATCAGTTTGATGGCCGCGGCTGTTGCCGATTCTGCTTTGGACTCGTTGTCTTCATAGATGAACTGAACCGGATACGTTTTGTCACCGATTTTCAGACCGCCTTCCTTATCAATTTTTTCCTTCAGCATCTCAGCGGCGAACTTCGAACCTTCGCCCACCTTGGGGATATCGCCTGTCAGGGGAATGTCGAATCCGATTTTGATGGGTTCCTGTTTAGCGGCCATTGCGGGGGATACCACAAGCGCCGCCATCATACACAATACCACAAACCATAAAGATTTTCGCATCGCTGCCTCCTTTGTTCCTCTGGGTAATGGGGATATGGGAAAGTGACGGTATGTCCCAACTTGATTAGCAAACTGATGAATTATATTCAACCACTAATTTTGGAACGCTCCGCCAGAACTGTCAGGATATTGTTTCCATACGCCTGAAGCAGCCAGGGACGGATGCCATCAATTTCGGAAAGAGCGTCCATATTTTCCGGATTTCGTTGCGATATGGCGGTCATAAGGGCGTTGTTTCCCAGAAGCGCGGGTTCGATTTCGAGTGTTGCGGCAACCGAATCCCGCCATTTTTTCAAGGCGGTCGCCCTCGCTACGACGGATTCGTCAGGCGTCGGTTCTCGATGACGCGGATACACCGGAAGCCTCGACGATTTCAAAGACATGGCGCCAGCAATCGCCTCCACGATACGAACCCCATAGCGCTTGAGCTGTTTGGCGCTCAAAATTCCGGATGTGTCGAGTTGCTCCATACGCTGTGGTTTTTCCACCGTCAATCGGAGTAACACATCGTTGTGAATAACCTGATACAAGGGTCTGTCCAGTTCTCTGGCGACAGATTCCCTGAACTCCAGAAGCGCTTCCAGAACGGCCAGCGATCTTCGGCTCAAACGGCCAGCACCTTTGAAGCGCAGAAAACGAGGCTCTCCGTTAGAAGGCGCGCAACGAACATGGCTGTAATGTTCACATTCCGCGCGAAACCAGTCCCATCTGCCGGTTTCCGCCATTCGTTCCTCCAGAAGGACGGACAGTTCCCGCAGATAAATGGCGTCACGCGCGGCATATTCCAGCATCTCATTGGGCAGCGGACGCTGCGACCAGTCTTTTTTCTGAAATTTTTTTTCAAGATGAATGCCGAAGAAGAGGTTCAGCACCGCGTCCAGCCCTGTAAATTTCATTCCCAAAAAACGGCACGCAAGTTGGGTGTCAAAAAGGTTGACCACTTCGATGCCGAAGTCTCTGTGGAGCGAGCGAATGTCATAATCGGATCCATGAAAAATTTTCCGAATTTCGGTATCCGCAAAAAAAGGCTGGAGCGCGGACAGACCACCGGTCTGCAAAGTGTCCACCAAATAACACCGATCTCGACCGGCGATTTGAACGAGACAGACCTTTTCCTGAAAATGAAACATGGAATCGGCTTCGAGATCAACCCCGACAGCGGTTTCTGTCTCGAGGCGTCGGGCGGCGAGTTCGAGCGCATCCGGCGCTGTCACCAGTTCCCATGGAATATCCGGCAATGAAGGTATAATGGTCTTGCTCCTTATGGCTTGGGGGGAGGCGCTGTTTGCGCGGTATCAATGTTTTTGACGACACATTCCACGGTAATCTTGTCTTTGGAGCCTGGCGCCACTTTCAGCGACGGCGGGTTCAGCGCCAGATTCACGACAAAGGTCTGGGATGTCTTGATGGAATCTAAAGGAATTTTTTCCGTGTAAACGGTTTCCATATGTTCCAGAATTCTCTGACCGCCGATAATCTGCACGGTACTGGGGTTCACCGTAATCCTTTCGATCCGCAGATGATCCGGCAATCTTCCGGTCCAATCTACCTGAACGGGAAGCTCTTTTTTCTCCGGGATATCCATCGTGACGTCCACCACCGACGGCGTGAAGCTTTTGATGAAAATGCCCGGCGGCAGCGATATATTGTCATTGGTGATCGTGAAGATGTTCTGGCCGGCGACGGATTTTCCCAGATCAACCCTTACCCGCACCTGATCCGGCTTCAGAGAGCGCATCAGCGTAACGGAGCCTCCGAGCTGAATCTTGATGTTATCCACGGAGGCGTTGATGATTTCCATGGCCGGATTGCGATTCATATATTCGACAGGCACTTCCAGGGTTACCAGTGAATCCATCCCCCGCGAGATATTGAACCACACACCGGTAATCATGACAAAGGAAATGATGGCGGCAAGCCAGATTTCAATTTTTTCCTTCCTGACGCGGGACGGATTCTTATCCGTCATCCCAAGATGCTCCTGAAGATGCTGCTGCAGATCTTCTTTTTTTAGTACCGGTGTGATAGTGGCGTTTTTCATGAGCAAGATGGTGCCGCGTTCTTCCGAAACAACAATGACCAGGGCGTCCGTCATCTCGGCAAGCCCCACCGCTGCCCGATGCCGGGTGCCATAATACGATGGCAAATCTTGCCGCCGCGATAGCGGAAGAATGGCGGCGACCTCACGAACGCGATCCCCTTCGATGATGGCCGCACCGTCATGAACCGGGTTTTCTTCCCAGAAAATACTGGTAATCATCTCCTTTGAAACAATACCATCCCAAAGGGTGCCGCTTTGCACAACTTCACCCAGATTTTCCTTCCCCGGAAAAACGATCAGCGCGCCAATGCGTTTTCTGGCCATATCCACCACACTGTCCGCAATGATCTGAACCGGAGACTGCACCGATGCCTGTGGAACCCCCCAAAACAGCGCCCTGACGTTTTTCACCTGAAGCACACTGCGGATTTCGTTCCGGAATACGACAATAATGACCAGCGCCGAAACCGCTGTGATACCCTGGATGACCCAACTGGTGACAATCAGCCCCATGGATACAGCGATTCTCTGAACGATCAGCAATATCGAAAGCCCTATCAATATTCGGAACAGATTGGTGATTCTGAACAGCACGTAGAAGCGGAACAGGATATAACTGTTCAGAATGATATCCACCATATCCTGCCAGCGAATGCTTTTTATAAATATGAGAACTGTTTCCATATTATCGGCCATCGTCTGTCATCTGTTATCCGTCGTCTGACATCCCTATTCCGTGACACTGAAACGCAGCACCTGAAGCACCTTTCCACTGGCGTCGGTGATCTCGACCCGCCACGGCCCCTTGTCAGACTCTCGAAGCTGAATAGTGCTGTAGGTTGTCCAGCGGGGCGGCTGTATCTGAAGTTTGACCCGGGTGGTCAGGGTATCCCGGCTGTACCAGTTGTGATAAATGGTGGTTTTTTCAGGAACCGGATCGAATAAGGTGTAACAGTAAATCTGGCCGCTGCTGATGGAAAAAACCACCCCCTCGTTCTGCGGCTGACGGTTCTGGACATCCTCACACAGTGTCGCTGTCGAGAGTTTCAGTTGATCCGCAGCACACACCGGCGCCGCATTGCTCATCAGAGAAAAAGCTGTGAGACAAATGCCGACGGTCAAACACCCCAATATCGTTTTCTTCTGTTTAAGACAAGATTCTATCACATGATACGCCATGATGACTCCATTCGTTTTTTCAGTGGAGGTTGAATAAAACAAAAAAACCGGCGCGGACACATAGCGGCGGATTTTATAGCGCCGATTCCAGAAGAAAACAAGCAGATAGTAATCCCCCACGTCGTGATTCCATACGCCGCGAAACCATCACGATTGACAAAAAGGTTGGGAAAAGGTATTGCCATCCTGTCAGATACATAACCCCCAAATTCTTATGGCCGGACAATATCCGTGATAGATACAGTACTTCATAACACCACCCTGATCACGATGAACCCCAACGGAGATATCATCGAAAACGCCGTTGTCGGCATTCAGGACGGCCAGATTGCACTTATAGAGACGAAAACACCGGATGCCCCTCTACCCACGGCCCGTGAGACGCTGGACGCAGGGGGCGGCATTGTCATGCCGGGTTTGATCAACACCCATACCCATCTGCCCATGTCGCTGTTCCGGGGGCTGGCGGATGATCTGCCGCTCATGACATGGTTGAACGCTCACATCTTTCCGGCGGAAGCCAGGTTCGTCACGCCCGAAAATGTCTATCTTGGGGCGCTGCTGTCCTGTGCGGAATTGCTGCTGTCCGGAACCACCACCTGCTGTGACGGATATTTTTATGAGCATCATGTGGCCGAAGCCGTCCACCATGCCGGATTACGGGCGGTTTTGGGACAGGGCGTAATTGATTGTCCGGCGCCGGGCATTCCCGACCCCTCCCGAAATATTGCGGAAGCCAGTGCATTCATGGATGCCTGGCGGAATAAATCGCCGCGGATACAGCCGTCCGTTTTCTGTCATGCACCCTATACCTGCTCGGCGCGGACCCTCAAAGCCGCCAGGGAGCTGGCCCGCTCCACCGCCGCGCTGTTTCAGATACACATCGCCGAAACCCGCGGCGAATACGATCAAATGCGGTCTCAGCACCACATGACGCCGGTGGCGTACCTGCACAGCCTGGGTATCCTGGATTCCCAAACCCTGCTGGTACACGCCATCTGGTTAGATGATGCCGATATCGCCCTCATTGCCGAAACCGGCGCGGCGGTCTCTCATACGCCGGAAAGCAACATGAAGCTGGCATCTGGTGTTGCGAGGGTGGAAGCCATGCTTCAGGCGGGCATACCGGTGGGACTTGGTACGGATGGATGCGCCAGCAACAACAATCAGGACATGTTTCGGGAAATGGATACGGCCGCCAAATTGGGCAAGGTCTTTTCGCTGGATCCTCTGGCCATGAACGCCCAAACGGTGTTGAAAATGGCCACCCGCGACGCCGCCAGAGCGATTGGCCTGGAGCGCTGGATAGGTTCCATCGAACCTGGAAAGCTGGCGGATATCGTGATATTAGACACCCATGCCCCGCACCTGACGCCCATGTACCATCCCGAATCCCATATCGTCTATGCCGCCAGCGGATCGGACATCCGCGATGTCATGATTCACGGGAAATGGGTTGTCAGAAACCGGCATATCGTGTCGCTGGATATGGCGGATATTCTGGAGAAAGTCAGAATCGAATGTCAACAAATTCAAAACTGGAGCAATCACCAATGAAACTGAGCGACGTCCTGACATGCGCCAGAGGCGGAACCCCCGCGGATTTACTGCTGGCGAACGCCCGCATCGTGAACGTGTTTTCAGGAGATGTCACCACAGGAAATATCGCCATCATCGGCGACCGCATCGCCGGCATCGGCGATTATGACGCTCTTGAAGTGAGAGATATGGCCGGACGGTTCGTAGCGCCGGGGTTTATTGATCCGCACGTCCACATCGAAAGCTCCTTGATGAGCGTATCCGGATTCGTGAATGCCGTGGCGCCGCACGGGGTGACGACGGTCATTGCGGATCCGCACGAGATCGCCAATGTTTTGGGGATTTCCGGCATCGGATACATGCTGAAAAGCAGCGAACATCAGCCCATGAATGTCTATATCGCATTGTCTTCCTGTGTGCCGGCGACGGACATGGAGACATCGGGCGCGCGTATTGACTCCTCGGACATGCTCCACCTGATGAGCCACGATCGCATTGTGGCGCTGGCCGAGGTGATGAACTATCCCGGCGTCGTTTATGGCGCTCCGCAGGTGCTGGCCAAGATCGAGCTGGCCCGGCATTATCGCAAACGCATCGAGGGACATGCGCCGGGGCTTTCGGGCAAAGAATTGAACGCCTACTTAGCCGCCGGGATATCCAGCGACCATGAATGCACCCGTCTGGAAGAAGCCAGAGAAAAAATGACCTCCGGCATGCACATCTTTATCCGTGAAGGGTCTCAGGCCAAAAATCTCGAAACCCTGCTGCCGCTCATCACCCCCCGAACCGCGCACCGTCTCATGTGGTGTACCGATGATCGGGATCCCCACGATCTGATTTCCCTGGGACACATTGACGCCATCGTGCGCAGGGCCATCACCGCCGGCGTTGACCCGGTCATCGCCATTCAAATGGCCACCATCAACCCCGCCATGTATTTCGGATTGCGCCATCTGGGCGCCATCGCTCCAGGACGACAGGCGGACATGGTGATTTTTTCGGATATCGCGGATCCACAAATCGAGGAAGTCTATTTCAAGGGACGGCGCATCGCGCATCACGGCGAAATGCTTCCCGAAACACAGGTTCAAGAAACATTTCCGACACCACCGTCCATGAACGTCCGCCTGGATTCCTTAGATTTTTCGGTGCCTGCCGCCGGAAGTCATGCACGGGTCATCGAGGTGATTCCCGATCAGATCGCCACCCGAAGCGTTGTCATGCCTGTCACAATGTCCGACCAGATGGCGGTGGCGGATACATCCCGCGATATGCTGAAAATTGCGGTTATCGAGCGCCACAGAGGGTCCGGCCAGATATTCACCGGCTTTATCAAAGGGTTGGGATTCAAAAACGGGGCTGTCGCGTCCAGCGTGGCGCACGATTCGCACAACATCATCGTGGCCGGAACGACAGATGAAGACATGAAAACCGCGGTGGAAGCCATTGTTCGTGTCGGAGGCGGTCTTTCCGTAGCGTCTCATCAAAAAATCGTGGCGGTGCTGAGTCTTCCCATCGCGGGGTTGATGTCACCGGCGCCGGTGCATCGGATTCGGGATCAACTCGATGTGTTACTGGCCTGCACCCGTGATATTGGCGCCATACCGTCCAATCCATTTATGACGCTTTCGTTCATGGCGCTTCCCGTGATACCGGAGCTGAAAATCACGGACATGGGGCTGGTGGATGTCGGTCAGTTCAAGATTGTCCCGTTATTTGTCTGAGGGAAAAATTCGGAGTTCGAAAACGATGATTGTATTTGACGGTACATACCGGTGGAAAGCGCCGTTAGGAACCCCTTCCCGGTCATTTCGAAAAACCTGGGAAATGTCGTG